>CAZYZZ010000040.1:0-8538 GCA_964651995.1 Microcaldota archaeon | reverse complement strand
TCAATATTCCGGTAAGTGATCCGGGTGCGGATGCGAGCGGAGTTGATGTAAAAACGCTGAAAGTGCAATACAGGCTAGAGCCAGCAGATGCAAGCACGCCCTGGAACACTGCTGTGGTGTTTACCACAGGCTTTAATACTTTTGCGGCAGAATTCCCTGAGTTGGCTTCGGACAGCATTGTCCAGTTCTCAATTGAAGTGAAGGACAAGGAGGGCAACAAAGCAACACTTGATGGGAAATTTTCAACTCTTGTTGGAACCGAACCTCCAAGTAACAACACACAAAACCAGACAAATACACAGGAAACCCCAGATGAAAGTCAGGATATACCACTAATTTACATCATACTTGTGGTTTTTGTTGTGATTTTTGCCATTATTTTGGTAAAAAAATTAAAAAGCAACGAATAGAAAGGTGTCCGCACAAACAACATCTTTTTAAACTGTGTGTTTTATAGTATTGTATGGAAGAAACATACAAGATCATAAATTATCATATTTAAGGTGATGCCATGCCTCGAGGAAAAAAAATCATTATTGAAACAGAAATCAATGACGACTTTGTCGACAGGTTTAGATCTATCGACATTGGGGAGATTAAGAAAGGCCGAACAAAGACCGAAAAAGGCCTCTCTTCATCAATATCTAACGTCTTTAAAGTAGCTCAGAATTTATATAGACAAAAAGCTTCTGAAGACGAACTTGAAGAAAAACACGAATTGTATTCAGTGCGGTCTGCCTATGACTATTTGAAGAATAACGGAGTTTTCATTTCATTTAGGGCATTTGGCGGAAGAATTGAGCGAGGAACAATTCCATTTGTTAAAGTAGGGCGAAAGAGATACATTCCAAAGAGCGTGCTTGATGATATCACCAATACAAAGGGCGAATTTTACACAGTAAAGGAAGCCTACGAACAATACAGGAAGGCAAACCCAAAGATCAACTTCAGGGCATTTATCGGAAGAATTGAGAAGGGATCTATTCCATCAGTTAAATTCGGAACAAGAAGACTTGTTCCAAGAGAGGCAATCGAATCACTTACCCACATCAGTTCAAATTACTTCTCAGTGAGCCAGGCAATCAAAGAGCTTCACAAAGGAGGCATCAGGATCAAGAGGAACGCATTTGAGCGAAGACTTGACCGTGGAAGAATTCCGCATGTTAAAATCGGCGGAAGGAGATTCATCCACGAGGATGTGCTTCGGGAGCTTGTCGGCAAAGAAGTATCTCTTCGAAAGTAACATTCCAAATGGCATCTAATTTTCTTTTTTTCTTTGTCCCAGTGCTACTCATGGTAATATTTAAATAGTGATAATACCTATAATTATATGGTTGAGATGAAGTTTAAAAGAAGGGTAGAGGCATATGTTGTTGATAAGGTCCAGAGGAGACTGGAGAAGGCAGTAGAACTCAAACCAAGACAATTTAATTCTAAACCATTGAGAGATCCAGGAGGCCAGGACAGACACCTGCTCAAGGCATCATCGCAGACCCATGCCAGGCCAAGAGCAGAGCTTGAGAAGATAGCAGCAGAAGGCAGCATGGGAGAGATCGTAGAGACCCTTGAAAACTGCCATATTGAGAAGGCAGGAGGATACAGGGAAGCTGCAGTAGTAGGACTGCCTGAGGATATTCAGAATAATCTTGCTGGCCGGCTATACAGAAAAAGAAGGCTGCAGAGATCGCTCATAAAGGCTGTTTCATATGCGGTTCCGGTTGCTCTTATTTCAGCATTGGCAATAGCAGGAGTCAATTCAGGCGCAATAGCACTTGCAGTTCTTTTTTCAGTCATATTCAGGTATGTAGCGCCCAGATTAATGAAGGATATCGGCATAAGAAATGGACAGATAGCAGGACTTCTCAAAAGCGATAATAAACTGGCAGAAGGTGCCAGGGAAACAATTGCAAGACTGTCCAGAGAGGAATCATCAGCATGGGAACCAGGGTCCAGAACAAGGATACTTATGAAATCGGCAAACCGGGATGAGTTTCCAAGATTTGATACCTGGGAAGACCCTCCTGGCGATGGGTGGTTCGCTTGGGATAAGGCAAATAGAGAACAGCAGGCAGAAGCAGAATGCCAGGAAGCAGATGAGCAAAAAACCAGAAGAACAAGATAGAATCCCATTCTTATTATTTTTCCTTTTGATAGATAGATATGAAGAGAAAGAGAGCATATTTCATTGATGCCAGCTACACTGTCAAAGACAACAAAACCTATGTTTCGCTGCTTCTGAAGGGAAAAAAGACGATAAGGCTCTATTACAGGGCAGATCCTTACTTCCTGGTTGATGGTCCTCTGGATAAAATTGATCAGTTCCTTGATATACAGGCGGTTCGGAAAAACGGAGAGCCCACTTCGCCAACGCATGTGGAGGAAGTTGAAAAACAGATTGGCCTTGAGAAAAAGAATTTAATCAAGATATATTGTGAAGTGCCCTCAGATGTCCCCATAATCAAGCGTAGAGTGCCTTTCAAATGCTATGAATACAGTATTCCGTTTGCAAGGAGATTCATCTATGACAGGCAGATTTCGCCCTTTGACATCATCACATATGAGCGGGAGGGAAGGCTGATTACGAAAATACTCAAAATAAAGACTCCGGAGCGGCCGCCGGAGCTTCGCAGCATGGCATTTGATATTGAAACATACAACCCGCAGGGAGTTCCAAGGGAAAACAAGGACCCTGTGATCATGATCAGCTATGCTGGAACGGAAAGGGGAGTTCTGACAACAAAGCAGTCAAAGAACGATTATGTAAAGAAATTCGATAGCGAAAAGGAGATTCTTGAGCAGTTTTGCAAGGTTGTGAGGGAAAATGATCCTGATGTGCTCTTTGGGTATAACTCAGCGAATTTTGATATCCCATACCTTCAGGCAAGAGCAGCAAAGCTGAATACAAAGCTTGATCTTGGACGCTTTGGAGAGCGGACACGCGAGCTCAAGCGCGGGATGGTCAAGGGAATGGAAGTAGGCGGAAGGGTGCATGTTGATTTGTATCCGATTGCCCGGCTCTTTGGATTTATTGGAGTGATCAAAGCGCAAAGATTCACCCTTGATGCTGTTGCAAAGGAGGTTCTTGGAAAGGGAAAAGAGGATGTAAAGCATGAGGAGATCTGGCAGCTTTGGGACAATGATGGAATCGACAAGCTCTCAAAATACTCGATGATTGATGCTGAGATAACAGAGGACCTTGGAAAAAGGTTCCTGCCGCTTGAAGTTGAGGTTTCATCAGTTTCAAAAATGCCACTATTCCAGACAACAATGTCAACAAGCGGGCAGCTGGTTGAGAGCCTTCTTATGTTCAGCGCATCGAACAGGAACATGATCATTCCGCCAAGGCCGATCGGAGATACTATTTATGAAAGGCTCAATGCCCCTATTCAAGGTGCTTTTGTCAAGCTTCCTGAGCCTGGGATTTATACTAATATGGCAGTTCTGGACTTCAGGGGACTGTATCCATCCATCATTGTTTCATACAATATTGATCCCGGAACCCTGATAGAGGAGGGGGAGGGAGTTGAATCTCCAACAGGAGCAAAATTCTCAACAAAAGAAGTGGGCCTTGTTCCTGGAGTGCTTGACTACCTTGTTGACCGAAGATCCAAAATCAAGCAGGAGATTAAAAAGCTGGACAAGTCAAGCCAGGAATACACGATAATGAGCGCGCGTTCCCAGGCTCTCAAGATTCTCTCAAACTCATTCTATGGATATCTTGGATATGCAAGGTCAAGGTGGTACTCAAGGCCATGTGCCGAGAGCGTAACTGCATGGGGACGAAAGCATATTTCAGAAACAATTGAAATGGCAGAAAAATCAGGATTCCAGGTTCTTTATGCTGATACGGATTCCGTTTTTCTGATTTACAAGGACAAGGAGAGCGTAATGAAGTTCATGGATGACGTGAACAACGTTCTGCCTGAAAAAATGGAGCTTGAGCTTGAAGGATTTTACCCAAGAGGGGTTTTTGTCAGCAAAAAAGGCGCAGGAGAGAGGGGCGCTAAAAAGAAGTATGCACTTCTTGGGGAGGATGGAACAATCAAGATAAGAGGTTTTGAGCTTGTTCGAAGAGACTGGTCAAAGATTGCAAAAGAGACCCAGCGCGCAGTCCTAGAAGCAATTTTGATTGACGGCAGCAAGGAAAAGGCCGTAAAGATAGTGAGAGCAACCATCGAAAATCTGCAGGCAGGAAAAGTGCCGCTTGAGATGCTTTCGATAAGCACGCAGATAAACAAGGACCTTGGAAGCTATGAGGTTAAAAGCCCTGAGCTTACAGCAGCGCAGAAGCTGATTAAATCCGGCGCACAGGTCGGGAAGGGTACTATGATCTCTTATGTAGTTGGGAAAAAGGGAAAGAGCATATCTGAAAAAGCAGAGCCGTTTGAGCTTGCAAAAGACTATGATACTGAATATTATATCAACCACCAGGTTTTGCCGGCTGTCATGAAAATCATGAAAGAGCTTGGATATGACGAGTACAGCATGAAGCATGGCGGCAAGCAGCAGAGCTTGGATTCATTCTTCTAATCACCTGCTCATGAAGTTTGCAAAATTTCTAAGAGGTGCAGTATCAGCCCTGTGAATTCTGCACAGGCCAAATAATGCAAGATCAACATCAATTATGGGATCAAGAATTTTTTGCCGGGCACGAACAAGATCCCGAACGACCCCAGTTGTGTACTCTGGATGGAATTGAAGGCCCCAGGTGCTATCGCCTGCCCGAAATGCCTGGATGCTATGGTTTTCTGGATTTGTTGATCTGAGCAAAACAGTAAAATGCGGGGATTCTGTTGCAAGATAGTCGAAATGAGAAAACAAAGCATCGAATATTTCAGGACTCCCTCCAATTAGATAATCTTGTTTTGATTCAGCAGTTCGCACAACTTCGGAAAATCCAACCTCGCAGCCAATGTTACCATTAAATTTCTTCAGCTTGGAGCCAAAGGCAATCCCAACTGCCTGATGGCCAAAGCATAATCCGAGCACAGGAACTTTCCCATGCGCAGTTTGGATAAAATCAATAAGCTTTTTCATCCAGTCATTTTTTTCACGGTCATGAAGGCTTAATCTGGATCCGCCAATGACAATCCCTCCTGTTTTTCCAAGATCAGGAAAATCAGAGATATCCTTCAGGGGCCTGTGGATTGTAGGCTCGAGGCCAAGCTCGCGAAGCCTGATTGAGCTTATCTCACGAATAGTCTTTAATTTTCCCCTAAAAGAAAGCGGCTCCTGAGAATCAGGCTCGCAGCTGATAAATGCAACTCTTCGTTTGATTGGTCTTGGCATATGAATATCCCTGTTATAGTAAATAGAAGTAAGTGCTTTTAAATAGGACCGCCAGGTGCATGAAATGATTAAAAACAATGCAGAAGATACTAAGCTTATGACTCGTGCTACAAAGCGAAGGAAAAAAGAAGATTTGAGAATAACATTCAACAGATTCCTTGATGAAGTTTTTAGTGCAGGGCCTAGTTTTTCCATGCAGACGCTGGATCGATACGCAGAAGCTGCAATTGCAGAGCGGGAGAGATCGCATGATGACCGGGAGCGGATGCGGGAAGTCACTCCAAGAAGAAGAGAGGAGGACTCCGAATTATCTGATCTTGTATTTACGCGCGTGGAGCAGGCTGGAAGGGCAAGTAGCAGAGACATGACAGAGCGTGGCCTAAATGCAGCGCTTGAGCTTGGAGAGCAGATGGAACTGTCTGTGCGAGACGGCAGGGAATTCAACCTGCGGCAATGGGTGAGAAGCTAATGGTTTCACTAGATCTTCTTGATGAAAAAAGAAAGGGAAAAATCCTGGGCACATGGAAAAAAATGACTGAATCTGATAAGGCCCACTTCATTAACCAAGTTGCACTTGCACTCAGTGTCTGGGGAAGCGACCAGAAAGGAAAGAAGGTCGTTGTTGAGATACTTAAGAAGATGAGCAGCAATGGTTCTGATACTCTTGCAGATTTCGGATTATACATTGAAGATATCATAGGCGTTCGTGGCACAAGCGGCATGGATGAGCAGATAAGAAGGGCTGCGCTGATCATTGAAGGCTACAGGATCAAGCACGCGCTTCCGTCAGAGCCGCACAAACCACTGGTCTGATTCTGAGGAAAAAACATGAAATTATGCAGGATATGCAATGATGCTAATGGTTCTTCTTTTGAAAATGGGAAATGCTACATATGCAGTGACAGTGCCTTGAAAACAGACCAGATGATTGAAAAGGCAAAGGAACTTCTAAAGAAAGAGGGGAGCAAAAGCTTTTCCATTTCAACAAAAATTCCCAAGGACTGGCTTGTGCAGGAAGAGAGGGTATGGGACATAAGCCTTGGAAAATCAGAGAGTATCAAAAACAGACTAAACAAGAAGATAAGCTCGAGTCTCCCAGGAGAATATGTAGTTGATGGAGATGTTCGGATTGTTTTTGATTTTGCAGCAGATACAGTGACGCTGCAGAGAAGTGACATGTTTATTTTTGGAAGGTACAGGAAGACCGTTCCAGGGCTTTCCCAAAGCAGATGGAAATGCAGCAAATGCGATGGAAAAGGGTGCAAAGCCTGCAATGAAAAAGGAAAAATGTACGAATCTGTTGAAGAGAGAATCGGAGAGCCTCTCAAGGCAGCTGCCCTGGCAGAAGACTATGTACTGCATGCTTCCGGAAGGGAGGATGTTGATGCAACAAACAGTGCAGGGCGCATATTTGTAATGATGCTCAAATCCCCGAAAAACAGGCGAATTGACCTGAAGATGGCAGAAAAGAAGATCGGAGAAAGTGCTGAGGTTTCTGTCCATGGCCTGAGACTAGTAAAGCGAGGATTTGTAGAGCTTGTGAGCGAATCTCATTTTGATAAAGCTTATACTGCAGAAGTAGAGTTTGGAAGGGAGATCGGAGAGGATGATGCAGAGAAGATCTCTGAAATTGAAGGCACTATGATTGCGCAAAAGACTCCAAAGAGGGTTGCCCATAGAAGAGCAGATCTTGTGAGGCACAGGAAGATAAAGAAAATCCGCGTAGAAAAAATAGATGGCAAAAAGGCAGTTCTTTTCATCAAGGCAGAAGCAGGAACATACATAAAAGAGTTGATTTCAGGTGATGATGGACGGACAGAACCAAACATAAGCAAGATCACTGGAACAAGTGCAAAATGCACTAGCCTTGATGTTTCAGAAATAGATGACGGATTTATTGACCAGTTCTAGACTCCGTATTTTTTCATGTAGCCAAGATATTTCTGGTAGATCTTTTCAGTTACATATTCCTTTCCGTCAACCTTGTTTTCCTTGAGATGTTCGAAGATATTTTTTATGTTCTCAATGGAATAGACAGGAATGCCAGTACTTTCGGTAAATTCATCTATTGCTGTTTTTGTTTTGGATCTCTCCATCCGGTCAACTGCAATTATCACTCCCTTGAGCTCTGCATTCAGTGAAGACTTTATTTTCTCAATTGCCTCGACTTTTGTTCCTCCGGTCGTCATAACATCATCAACCAGGATCACGCGCGCTCCATGGTCGATCTCTCCGCCGACAAAGGCACCTCGGTCTCCATGGAGCTTCTTTTCCTTGCGGTCAAAGATCCATGGCCTGTTTATTCCATGCTCATTCTGGAGCGCGATGCAGGTTGCAACAGCAAGAGGGATTCCCTTGTAGGCAGGGCCGTAGATGGCATCAAACTCAGTTCCAAACTGCTCCTTGATCTTCTGGGCATAATATTTGCCAAGCTCATAGGTCAGGCTGCCGTCTGCAAGAACTCCTGTGCTTATGAAATATGGGGATTCCCTTCCGCTTTTCAGTGTGAATTCGCCGAACTTGACTGCTCCTGATCTTGCTAAAAATTCTATGAAAGAAGTATTCATCTTGATCGCGCTCCTTCCCGGACTGCTTTTACCATGTCCTTGATCTTGGAAACAGAATTCTCTTTTTCAAAGGCAGTTCCGACCTGGATAATGTCTGCTCCTGCCTTGATGACTGATTTTGCCTGTGCAGGAGTTCTGATACCGCCAGCTGCTATGTATGGAATATCTATTACTGAGCTTACTGTCTTTACCATTTCAAGAGGGATATGTCCTGATTCAGGGTTTGATCCTGCATCTGTTATAAAGAACCTGAAACCCATGTACTGCGCAGCCATTCCAAATGCTGCTGCTATCTTTGGCTTTGACCTTGGAATCCTTTTTGCATCGCCGACCCAGCCGACAGTTCCTCCAGGCTCAACAACTACATATGCAACTGGAAGAGGCTCAACACCACATTGCTTGACAACCGGAGCAGCGAGCATCTGCGCTTCGCTTATCCAGTATGTGTTTCTGGAATTTAGCATTGACATGAAATACACCGCATCAGCATGCTTTGTGAGTGTGCCGATATTGCCGGGAAAGAGAACAACCGGGTTTGAAACTTCGCCTTTGATTGCTTTGGTGACCTGGTCCAAAACTTCACCTTGAACCCCCGTACTTCCACCGATAAGTATGATATCTGCTCCTCCCTCATCGGCATTTTTGGCAGTCTTCACTGCCTGATCCAGAGACTTGTAGTCAA
>CAZYZZ010000039.1:0-8555 GCA_964651995.1 Microcaldota archaeon | reverse complement strand
AATGCACAGGTGATATTTATGTCAGAAGATAAAGTAATTGTATATTCGACTTCAACATGCCCGTTTTGCGATATGGCAAAAACCTATCTGAGAGAAAACAACATCGAGTATGTTGACTATGATGTTGCAGCAGACAGGTCAAAGGCAAAGGAGATGATAATAAAAAGCGGGCAGAAGGGAGTTCCTGTGCTCGAGATCAAAGGAAGAATAGTCGTTGGGTTCAGGCCAGAGGAAATACAGAAGGCACTGAATTCGGCTCCGGTGAGCAGGGACAGTGCAATAAACAATGTTATCTTTGATCCGTTTGATCAGTAGATGACAGTTACAGGCTCATAGTATTTGCGGACATTTCCTGCATAGACACGGGCGCTGAGCATCCGCTCCATTTCTGTTTTTGCATCTTCAACCGAACGGTGCAGCCAGCCGATTCTCATGTTCAGGCGGATGATACGTCCTGGAACAAGATGGCGGGTTGATTTTGGCGGGAAAGGTGAGTGGTCCTGCGCTGCTTTTACAATCTCTTCTTTTGTATATGACCTTCTGAAGAGGACAGAATTTCCAGCATCAAGATCCCTTTTTGTTTCCTCATCAGATATATAGTCAACTGCGCCTTTTTCAAGAAGCGAGAAGATATAGTTCTGCTCTTCCACCATCTCCTCGATCTTATATGATCCTGGATTCACGAGGAAGTGCTTGTCTTTGTGCTGGAGCATGAATGGGGCCTTGAGATCACTTACTGCCTTCATTCCAGCTTCCGGATCAACAGGCTCGTGCTTTATTGAATCAAGCTTGAAGATTTCCTCCGGAGTGAGGGAAACAGAAGGAAACCATGTTCCCACAGTAATATCTTCGCGTGAATAATCGACCTTCTGGACAGGTGCATACGGACATTCGATTATGCGAAGTACCTTCTGCCTGTGGTTTCCATCAATCACAAGGCCTGTCTTGTCATCAACAATAATCGGATCAACAACCTGGCCAATATTCAGCATCGACTCTTTGAGCCGCTTGACATTGGGGGAAATTGTCTGCTCATGCGGAAGCAGTGATTTTACCTCTCTTATCTCTAAACGTCCCAACATTTCATCCACTAATGTGCCCATAAATTCACTAAGATTAGATGAGTTTAAAAAGTATCGGAAGAAGCTCAGGCATCTGACGAAGAGTTGGTTTTTTAGTGATGGCAGAGAAATGAGGCTATGGAGAATCTGGGTATATTGGAAAAAGAAGGGACAGTGTTTGTCCTGGTTGATATTCAGGAAAAGTTCATACCGGCGATGAGCAATATTGATGAGACTGTTGCAAATGCGGACATACTGACAAGAACAGCGGAAATACTTGAGCTGCCTCTTGTTGTTACAGAGCAGTATCCAGAAGGACTTGGAAAGATAACAGACAGAATACACATTCCTGAGAAAAATCACAGAATCGAAAAGATTAGCTTTGGCTGTTTTGGCTGCAGCGAGTTTTCCAAAAAGATCAGGGATCTTGGAGCAAAGAGGATTGTGCTCTTCGGGCTTGAAAGCCATATCTGCGTTTTGAAAACTGCGCTTGAGGCTCTTGCCAGAGGAATTGAAGTCCATGCTGTTTCTGATGCCATCTGCTCAAGGAAAGAGGAAAATGCGAGAATAGGAGTTGAGAGGATGAAGCAGTCAGGAGCATTCATTGTTTCAACGGAAATGGTACTCTTCCAGCTCATGGACAATGCAGATAGTAGCGAGTTCAAAAAGATCAGGAGCCTAATTAGATAAAACCGGACAGGATGTTTGATGACCAATAGAAACACAGTTTCTATGGTCCATTGAAGCAAAAGCTTCAATTGGAAACTTTGACCGGTGCTGAAGCTAAGAAAAGTTTCAATGCGACAGAGGAAAGAAAACTTTCCTTGTCGATTTTTGCAAAGCAAAAATGCGACCGCCGGGAATCGAACCCGGGCCTCGAACTTGGCAAGCTCGAATCATAACCATTAGACAACGGTCGCTCAGTCATTCATGAACACTTTTGATTTACATGAATTAGGAAAATAGGTTGTTTGAAAACAAATATAAATCATGCATGCGGTCATAAACTTACAAATAACCATTTATACAAACATTTAAAAACTGTTTTTGGTAAATTAACTTCGGGAGAAATTAATGCCTAGTGAAAATAAAGGTAAAACTAGTGATATGCATCGAATGCTACAGAGACTCCCACAGCTATCAGACACCAGGGCAAGACGATTTAGAACCTCAAGACTTCTGGAAGAAAAAAAACCAGTTGAGGATACCGCAGAGCCGATCCTACTTGTTAAATTATCAAAATCATCAGCTCCGCCAAAGTCAGATTCGCCAGAGACTACAATGGAAGTCACAACTGGACAGATAGAAGTCAGTGAAGATGACAGGTTCCTAGATGTAAAAGATGATTCTCTTCTTGCTCCCATTGACATCGATGATGATGAACAGACTTTGGAAGCAGAAGAACCCACTACAGAGGCTGAAGAGCCGACTGAGAAGGCAACACCTAAGCGGGATTCGCTGCTTGCTCCGATCAGTTTGGATGATGATGAGCAGACAATACCGAAGGTGCGGGCGCCAGGGCCGCCAAAGCTTCCGAGCTTTGATATTGATCCTGACGGAGAGAATACTACTCACGAACTAACGCTGCCTCCTGTGGCTCCACCAAAGAGAAAGAAGTTTACTGATGAGAGGCCAGAAGATGAAGTCCTTTTCAGCACTGGAGAAGAAGAGGACTCAGTAAACCAGTTATTGGAATTTCTTCAGGAATATGAAGAGGAGAGAGTTTTAGACGAGGAGATTGAAAAGGAAGAGGCAGAGCTCAATCAAAAAAGAAGAGAGCTTCTTGCAGTCATAGTTGCAGCAAAGGAAAAGAAGATAGCAGAAGAGAAGGCAAAGAAAAAAGAAGCTGCAGCAAAGGCAGAGAGAGAAGCCGAAGAAGAGAGAAAGGCAGCAGAAAGAGAAGAGGCAGAGCGAAAAGCTGCACAGGAAGAGACAGTTGAAGAGATTGAAATTGACCTTGCTCTTGGAATAGACTGGGTGGATGAGCACACAACACACAAACTAACAGACGATGAGACGATAGTGTGCAGGCAGGTTCTTCCGGAGAGAGAGCGTTTGTGGATTCTTCCGGTTCCTGAAGGAAATGACGAGCAGGAGAGGATAATATTGGAAACATGCAAAGATGACCAAAAGGTAACTCTTGCCGGGCAGGAATATTATATTCTACAAAAACCATTTGCAGAAGCAAAATCAGTTGCAAGAATGGGAAATGTGCTAAATATCTGGCCAGAATCAATAACAACATATGAATTCCTCGGAAACATTGGTGCCGAGGTCAGAGAATACAGGGAAGTTGAATGGGAGAGAGGATTCTTCATACACAGGCTCACTGACAGGGAACTTGATGAAGTAGACTTGTACCTTCCGGAAAATGCGCCAAGACTTCTGCATCCGGTTCCTGATGTGAACACAAAGAATCCAAGAAACCTTGAAATTCTTGGGATGTGTAGGGATTCGTCCATAATTACACTTGGAGGAAACCAGTATTATATTTTCAACATACATTCAATGGCAGTCTGGAAAGACATTGTAACCAAGCTGCCAAAAGCAAGAATAACATCAAGAGAGGGAAACAAACTTAGCATCTGGGATGAAGTTAGAAATTGCAGGCAAGTTCTTGAGGCATTGGAAATACCACCTGAGCCAGAAAATGCAGGAAGTATCCCTCCAATTCCGCCAAAGGGAATGACAGTTCCGCATCCTGAAGAGATACCTCATGTTGAAGAGATATATGTTGATGGGGCAAAATACCTGAAACATATACCTGCAAGGATTGGAGATATGGACATCGATGAATTAAACTCAATCATCAATACAGCCTGCACATCATTTGAAAGGAGCAAAGGAAAGGCCCCGTTTGTCTCCATTCGGGGAAAATGGTATCTTGCACATGTACTTCCAGTTAAGGGAGCAAAAGAGACAAGATATGAGGATGGAGTTGTAATATCAGTCATACCAAAAACACCTGCAGACGGATTTAGGGAGCTTAGAAAGAAAAGCCAGGCTGCAATGAAGCGGGTGAGACGACTGGATGAAGTTAAAGTGGAATTTCTGAAGAATTTCCCTGAGGGCGAAGTAAGATATATGCTGGAAGTTCCAAAGGAAGTGCAGTCAGACCTTCCTGATATTGAGATGCCTGATGGAAACGGCGCATCAGTAAGATACCTGATTCACAAAGAGTATGTTGGCGGCAGCATTGCAGTTGTCCGAAAAGGCGGGGAACTCCATAAAGTCAGCGGAAATGAGCCCCAAAGCGAATTATAAACAATAGCAGGCAAAAACTACTTATGGGAATGGGCAAAGGCGCATACCTGAAGAAAATTACTTCTGGAACCATGAAGTGGAAGAGCATAGAGGTAGATGAAAAACTGGATGGAAGCTCTCCGCCTTCGGTATTTATTGGAAGCTATGGATATCCAAAGGTTGCAGTAGGGCCCATGCTCACCCCCAGCCTTGGAGATACGTTTGTGATGGACAGCCCCGAGCAGTGGATAGGTAGATACCAGCAGGAGGACATTATCAAATTCAGGCTGGATCTTGTTCGCGGCAAGAAGGAAGTCGGAATCAAGGATCTTGAGAACAAGCTGGTGCGGAACATGCAGGAGATCTCGCTTGCATCAAAATCCGTTGAAAGCGAAGTTCAGTTTCACTACAAGCCAAGAGGAGTTACGTTTAACCAGGACCATCAGCCATATGGCCCGAGCGCTACTCTTGACAAATTTGAGATAGGAAATACGAAATGGGACCAGCATCTTGAGAAGTCATATTATGATACTGACTGGAAGGCAGCAGATGCAGTCAAGGACCTGTACAGGGACGGAGTTGCATTCTCGCAGATGCAAAAAGCATTTTCAACCGGAACCATGGGCCTTGGAAAGAACAGAAAGCTTGTTCCAACGCGATGGTCAATTACTGCTGTTGATACCATACTTGCAAACCATCTCTACAACCAGGTAAAATACTTTGATGCTCTTGAGAACTACCAGGTCTATGAGTTTTCAAGCCTGAATAATTATTATGCCGTGATTCTCACTCCAACTCCGTGGATGTATGAATGGATTGAAGCATTCATCCATGTACTTGGAAAGGAGGAGATGATTTTCGCAGACCAGGAATATACCCAGGGAAAGAGCGAATACTCATCTGTTGGAGGATGCTATTACAGCTGCAAATTTGCAGTGCTTGAAGCGCTCTCAAGGATGAAAAAACAGGCAGGTGCAATTGTCCTTCGGGAAGCATATGAGGGATATGTGCCGCTTGGAGTTTTCAATGTGCGCGAAAACGTGAAAGCTGCGATGGCGCAAAGGCCAAGGGAATTTGAGTCATACAGGGCAGTTTTGAACTATCTCTCAACAAAGCTGAGGCTTCCTATTTCAAGGTTCACAGAACAAGGAGTCCTGATAAAGGAGATGCTAAGATCAAGACAGACAACGCTGACGCAAATAAAATAAAAAAAATTATGCTCTCCAGAGAGCATATCTTTCTTCGATATTGATGATGCTTTTTATATCAACTACAGTATCTACTGCCTTGAGAATATTTACAAACACGATATAGCTTGCAGCAATTCCAAGAGCAAAGAGGATTCTTTCAAATGCTGTAATCGGAAGAAGCATCAGCCACTGCTGGGCTGCCATAGGAACAGTCCAGATCCAGAGCACTGCTCCGACTGCATGTGCAGTAAATGTTGCTCCAAGGCTTCGCAGAAGCAGGTTTTCTGGAAGGAACTTTGCAATGAGCGGGATTACCCAGAACAGAGCATAGATCCAAGCCTGCTGGCCAACAGGATGAAGCCAGAAAGCGAGCATGGCAAGAATTGGAAGTGCAACTCCAAGCTTGTCTTTTACCCCGCGAAGGCCATTCCTGCTAAAGTAGATTGCAGCAAAGACCATTGGGAGCAGACGAAGAATATTCAAAAGTGAAATTTCCTTGCCTACAAGAACCCAGTTGATGAGCTGTGCGCCTAAAACCGCAGCAGCGCCCCAGATGCCCAAAAATCCGCCTGCAATCGGGCCAAAGAACTGATAGATAGTAAGAAACTGGCTCTCCTCTCCAATAAGTGTTGAGAAATTCAGCTTCATCCCAACAAGTGCCAGAAGAGTAAACAGCACCAGGAAGACAATTCCTTTTTTAGAGAATATTTTTTGCATTGATACACCTCAAAGAATGATAAAGTATCAATTGTGGAGCAGGTTTATTAAACATAAAGGAAAAACGCTTCTCATCGACGGGAAACGCAAACTAAAATAAACAATTCAATACAAATAGCTGCTGTGAACAGCATCAGGGAGTATTTGTTTTCACTTAGAAAAAGCGGAGCAAAGCTCGGACTTGAGCGGGTAGTTGAGCTTGCAAAAGAGCTTGGGAATCCGCAAAATGACTATAGGACAGTGCTTGTTGGAGGAACAAGCGGCAAAGGCTCGACTACTGCGATTCTGGACTGCCTGCTTCAAGAGCGCGGACTTTTGGTTGGAAGGTATACAAGCCCGCACCTGAGCGATCTTCGCGAGAGAATTACAGTAAACGGAGAGAAAATTCCGGAAAATGAGCTTGAGGAGATAATTGGCAGGATCAAAGAGGCAATTTCGAAGATGCAGGAGAAGGAAGATTTTGAGCATCCGACTTTTTTTGAGATTATGACTGTGGCAGCATTCTGCTATTTCCAAAAGAAAAAAGTTGATATTGCGGTCATGGAAGTCGGGCTTGGAGGAAGGCTGGATGCAACAAACATCTGCAGGGCAGAAGCCTCAATAATAACCAATGTTTCTCTGGAGCACACCAGAATCCTTGGTGATACTGTTGAAAAAATCGCATATGAAAAAGCAGGGATCATAAAGGAAAACGGAGTTCTGATAACTTCTGCAAAGGACGGGGCAATGGAGGTTCTGGAGAAGGTTGGTAGGCAGAGGAGCAGCAAATTGATGAGAATTGGCTCCGAGATCCTGATCAAAAGGGCTGAGCGGAAAAACAATGGGCAGGAATTTGTTATTGAGATCAGTGGAAAGACATATCAGGGATTTATTCCTCTTTTTGGAGCATACCAGATAGAAAACCTTGCCTGCGCACTTGGGGCAATTCAGGCAATTGGAATTGGAATTTCAGATGAAGAGCTGCAGCAGGGCCTTGAAAAAATAAGCTGGCCAGGGCGGATGGAAGTAGTTGCGAACAAGCCTATGGTAATTCTGGATTGTGCAAAGGATCCTGATGCAATAGCCAGGTTGAGGAAAACAATTGAGGGCTTTGAATACAAAAGGCTTATTGTGGTCCTTGGAATCTCATCAGACAAAAATCTTGAGCAGATGACAGGAGAGATTGCAAAGATAAGCGACCAGCTCATCATAACAGCACATAAGGTAATGGACAGGGCAGCAGACCCAAAGCTTCTTGCGCAGATAGCAGAGAAGCACTCAGGGAAATGGATGATTGTTGAGGATGTGAAGAGTGCTGTTAAAAAAGCAGTTGAAATTGCTGAAAAAAATGACCTTGTCCTTGTTACCGGATCGCTTTTCACAGTTGCAGAAGCACGCGAGCTCTGGCATGAGGATAATGCAAATATGGGCCGGGAATTCAATGAAGTACCTCGCAAATAGATTATAAACCTTGGGTGAAGATATAGCACCATGAACTTCAAATACATGCTATTATTGCTTATTTTATCACAAATAGTGGTTGCAGACTGTGCTGGATATGTTGATGAATTCAGCGTAAGGGTTCTTGATGCCAAAAACAGGCCGATTGAAGGTGCTGATGTCTGGATCAAGTTCGATAGGGGAACCTTGTTTGGAGAACAGTATTTTACAACTGAGATAAGGCAGAGCGATTCCAGCGGAAAAGTGGATTATACAGTCATAAACCAGGGAACGCAGGCAAGGGAAATCGACTGCACAATAGTGATAAATGCAACAGCTGGCGGGGGAACAGAGGAAATTGAAGTTGAAGCAAATAGCCATGGATCAATAGTTGATGTGATTCTTGATGATGTATACCCTGTGAAGTTCTATGTCAGGGACCATCTCAATGCCCCGATAGGAAATGCCTCAGTCACAATAGGAGACAAAAGCGGAAAAACAAATGAATATGGCTTTGTGAAATACCTTTTTGTTGAAGGAACATATGATTATCTTGCCAGCTATGAAATTGCAAGGCAGGCAGGAACAATCCTGGTTGAGGGAGAGGATGTTGAATTTGCAGTGATATTCCCGCACTATCACATATATCTTGATGTTCGTGATGACTATGGAGAGCCTCTTCCAGTAAACCTGACAGTCCTCAATGAAACAATGTACCTGCCAGATGGCCATTATGAAAATGAGAAGATATTCGGAGACTACATACCATACAAAGTAGAGCACAAAGGCCTTGAGAGAAACGGAGAGATCCTGGCAATTGAAAACCCAAGAGCAGAGATCATTCTTGATATTCACGCGCCCCTCTTTGGAGAGGTTGTCTCAGAAACAATAAACAACAGGACAAAGCTCAATATTCCGGTAAGTG
>CAZYZZ010000038.1:5588-8573 GCA_964651995.1 Microcaldota archaeon | reverse complement strand
TGCGGCAAAAAACCAGAAGCACTGCTCAAACTTCCAGAAGCTCTACCAAGGAGCCTCTAGCCGAAGGCTTGCAATTTGTAGTTCCAACTGGCCCTATGGGGGTGAGGTTATGGAGAAAATTGAGCAGTGAGAATATTGTTGAATTTGCCAGGAAACTGATGAGAGAAAATGGGATAACTAGTAAAGAAGAATTGAAAAAAGTTGATTCTGGGTTGCATCATGCTTTGAGGCTGAGAGGATTACTTGGCGAAGTCGGGTTTGAGGAAAAAAGAAGAAAGAAACGATCATGGGAGGGTGTGAGTGATGAGGAAGTTATTGAGATTGCAATGAAAATAATGGAAGAGAATAATATAACCGGGAGTAAAGAATTGGAGAATACTGATTCTAGGCTATATGATATTTTGAGAAAAAGGTCATTACTTGAACGCATTAACTTTGAACATAAACATATTTCCTGGAGAGACATGCATGATGAAGCAATTGTTGAACTTGCAAGAAAAACAATGGAAGAAAAAGGGATAATCGGGAGAAAGGCGCTGTTTGACAAGTATCCTAGAATGTATGCTATTTTGAGAAGAAGAGAATTGCTTGAAGAAGTTGGTTTTGTTGAAAAACAAAGATCTTGGAATGAGATGAGTGATGTTGAGATTGTTGAACTTGCAATGAAAGTGATGGGAGAAAAAGAGATAAGTTTGAAAGAAGAATTAAGGAAGTGTGATTCTGGATTGTATCAGGCTTTGAGGAGAAGAGGGATAATAGACAAAGTTGAGTTTGAGGATAAGAAAAGATATTGGAAAAAAATGAGTGATGGCGAGATTATTGAGCTTACAATGAATCTAATTCAAGAAAACAAGATAACTGCAAGATCAGATTTGAAGAAGCTTGATTATGGCCTGTATCAAGTTTTGGGAAAAAGAGGTCTTCTTGATCGTGCATTTGCACATAGTGATAGACAGAGAGAAGAACAGGCAAGAGATGCAGTGATTGATGCCTTGGATGCATTTGCTGCAAATGACAATGCTATCTCTGAAGATGATGTTGCATAGAGTTTTAACTTAGTAATCATTATCTAATCTATGAAAATCCTGATTATCGGAGGATCCAGGTTCCTTGGACCTATCATCATCAAAAAACTCCTGGAAAAAGGCCATGAGGTTACTGTCTTTAACCGCGGCCGCACCCAGGACAGCTATGATGATGTCAATTTCATAAAAGGAGACCGTAATGATGGCTTTCCTATCTCTGAAAAATTCGATGTAGTAATTGATATGTGCGCTTATTTTGCAGAACATACCCAAAGGGCAATGGAAGATCTCAATTTTGATTTTTTCATACATATGAGCACTGCAGCATCATACAAAAAATCGCAATCATTTCCTCTCACTGAAGAGTCTCCTCTTGGCCCCTGGCCATTGTGGGGCGAATACAATGAAGGAAAGGTGCAGTGTGAAAAAGTTCTGGAGGACTCTGGAATTGAATATGCATCAATCAGGCCAGTTTATATACTCGGTGCTAATAACAGCTTGGACCGCGAACATTTCATCTATTCCAGGATCAAGCAGGGCATCCCATTGGTTCTTCCTGGGGATGGAAAGGCTTCTGTCCATTTTGTCTTTGCAGAGGATGTTGCAGACTGTATCATGCTTCTTGCAGAAAAAAAACTTCCTGGAGCATACAACTGCGCTTGCGATGATCCGATCACGCTGAATGATCTTGTTATGGAAATGGGCAAACTTGTTGGACAGGATCCTATAATCAACTACAATCCTGAGGCAGACGGGGAAAATTTCAATATTTCCGAGTTTCCCTTTGCAAATGAAACATTTGTCTGCAGCAATGAAAAGTTCAGGAAGCTTGGAATAAAATTCACTCCACTGATTGCCGGATTAAAGGAAGATTACAAGAATTATTATTCAAGAATCTAATCACTTTTGAATATCGAGAGGGAAACTTCGCTGATTGTTATCCTATTGTTTACAACAACCTCATGAAGATCCGTCTCTTCCTTTACTTTTTCAAGTTCCCCGCTGATCCAGAAATACGAAACACCGTTTGGATCTTTTCTTTTTTCAATCACTGTTTTGTATTTTCTTTTCTGGAATTTATGGGTATATATGATCTCTGCATCAACGTGCTTTTCCGGAAGATTGACGCTGAAGAAGCTGTTCTCCTTTAGTTTTGGCTTGAGCCCTTCAATTATCCTGGCTGCTGTCCGGACAAGCTCTCCCCGAGATCCCCAGCTTTCTTTTTTGTGCCAGTCATGGCCATCCTTATGGACAGAAAAAGCTATTGACGGGATTCCATCAAGAGCAGCCTGCCAGCATGCTCCTATTGTGCCTGATCCTATCAGAGGGCCAAGGCAGGTATTGTCTCCCCAGTTTATTCCTGACAATATCAAATCAGGCTTTTCAAATTCGCCAGAGTTCAGGGAAAAAAGCACGCAGTCTGCAGGCGTTCCATTAATCGAGCTGATATTATCTGCGATCTTGTGAATCCTGATTGGCTTGTGCAAGGTTATTGCTCTTGAAATTGCGCTTCTCTGCCTGTTTGGAACAATCGCATAAGTCTCTCCAAACTTTGCTCCGGCCTCAACAAGCGAGCGAAGGCCCTCGCTGTCGCCATCATCGTTTGTTACAAGAATTCTCATATGAAATAAGATTAGGATTCTGTTATTAAAATTCTATTGTCTGCCATGTCTCCTGCTATTCTGGAAAACAATGCTGCTGTGCTTCCTGTGACCTCATCATCAATATCAAATAGCCTGCTACCTACCATTATGCTTGCCATCTCAGGCTCCTGATCTGCCCGCACTACTCCAATAGCATCATCAGCCATCTCATCTCTGTCAATTGTTGAGCCAAGGAGTGTCACACTGTCTTCTGTAATGAGGCTTTCAACACCAAGATCAACTCTTGTTGTTGTCAGGAATTTGCTTCTTGTTATTGTTGGGAGGCACATTTCTGCTCCTGCTCTGCCATGCTGCAA
>CAZYZZ010000038.1:0-5578 GCA_964651995.1 Microcaldota archaeon | reverse complement strand
TGACATTTACCATGTTGATTTGTTTTTTTACTCCATCTGCAATTTGGATCATAGCATCCCTGAACTGCGGCATGAACCAGCCCATCTTTGTTCCTGTTACTGAAGTATCAAGGAAAAGTGCTGTTATGTTTCTTTTTCTTCCGCCCTTTTTGAATGCTGCCCGAAGTCCCTCTTCAAGACTTCCCTCAAGGTCTGCGAGGAAATAGCTTGTATCAGCCTTTACGGCACGGAAACTGATATTTTTCTTGTCACCGTATTTCCATCTAAGTCTTTCTTTTTCTTTTTCTGTTTTTGCCAGAGAACAAACAAACTTATCATCAGGAGCTCTCACTAGAATCTGTTTGCTGATCCTCTTCTCATCCCAGTCTGCTCCATTTCTGTCTTCAAGATCAAGGAATTTTGGATTCATGGACTGCACAACTGCCCTGAACATGGGGAGTGCTCCTCTCATTGAAATCAGTACTACGTCAGGAACAACCTCTTCTAAGATACCTCTTACGTTTCTTACTGCTGATACATAGGAAGCCATCTCTCTTTCGGTTATCCTGATTACTTTTCTTCCTCCGACTGATTCAATGTGCTTCATTGCATCCGGCTCTTCAAAAGCCATGTCACTTGGAGGCTTCATTTTAAGGTTCAGCCTAAGCTCCTGCCGTAATGTCTGCCGAAGTTCCTGCCTCATACATAGCCTTAGCCCCATATGCATGTAGTATATTAGGCGTAAAACCCTTTATATTTGTTACTATTTCAGTAAAATTATGGCAGAAGCCTTGTCCTGTCCCTTGGAAATAGCATACACTCACGAATATTGTCCTGGGCGCAGATCTTCATAACAAGTCTCTCAAGGCCAATGCTCCATCCTGAATGCGGCGGAGCGCCGACTCTGAAAGCGTCAATGTAGAATTTGAAGTCTCTTGGATCAAGATCCCTCTTCTTCAGCTGATCCTCAAGAACAGAAGGGATGTGGATACGCTTTGCACCGCTGGAAATCTCAAGGCCTCTGTAGATAAGGTCAAATGCATGGCATATCTTGTCATTTTCCTTATCTGGCATGGAATAGAATGCACGGATCTCTGTTGGCCAGTCATAGACAAAGTAAAGCTCATTGTCAAGGACCTCCTCGAGCTTTTTCTCTGCTTCTCTTGTAAAGTCCCAGCCGTGCTTCATCTCAAAGCCATTTGAATTGAGCTTTTCAATAAGCTCTGCATAGGAGTACCTTGTGATCTTTTCAGGGACAACAACCTCCTTCCCGAATACCTCTTTGATCTCTTCTCCAAGCTCATCCTTTACCCTTGACAGTATGTGGAGCGTAACCTGCTCCAGAATGTCCATGGCATCATTGTGGTCTGCAAAGCCCATCTCAATATCCATCTGCGTAATCTCGTTGAGATGCGAGCTTGTATTGTGCTTTTCTGCACGAAATACCGGTACAGTCATCATAACCCTGTCAAAGCCTCCGATAACAGCAAGCTGCTTGTAGAGCTGTGGCGACTGGACCAGATATGCCTTGTTCTCGAAATACTGGATTGGGAATACGTCTGATCCTCCTTCTGTTGCAGCGCCTGTTATTGCAGAAGGATGGATTTCCATAAATTCAAGCTCCCTGAGCTTTTCCCTGAATGCATAGGCGCAAAGTGCCTTTGTCCTGAATATAAGTGAAGTCTGCTTCCTTCTCAGATCAATGTACCTGAAATCAAGCCTTGTGTCGATCTCTGACTCAGTTACTCCTGTCGGATCGACCGGCAGCTTCAATTCAACCTTGTTTAGCAGCTCAAATGATTCAGGGATCATCTCAGCTCCTGCCTTTGCCACCTTGCTTTCCTTTACGACACCCTCGAAAGAAACAACATCTTCCTTGTTCACATTGATAGATTCCATAAGCTCATCGCTTATCTCCCCTCTCTTTGCAACTACCTGTATGATCCCTGTAATATCGCGCACCTGTATGAACTTCAGTTTACCAAGATCACGAAAATCATGCACCCAGCCTGCGATTTTTATCTTCTGGCCTGCTAGCTTTTTTGCTTCTTTTATGTAGTGTGTTCTCTGCATATTATCCACTCTCTTCAAGATTAGCTACCTTTTTACTGTACTGTAATGTTTATATTCGTAAGCTGTTGTAATTTATATCAACAATCAACGAGAGTTATAAGCCTATGGACTTTCTCCTACCAATACTGATAAGCATCCCAACAGCTGCCCTCCCGATAATAGGCGTATCGCTGGGCATGGCCGTCATCCTCGTTGCTCTTGCCTACATGGTTGCATATGCTCTTCAAAGCCCTCAGCTTACTGCTATTGCAAAAGAAGAGATGGCAGCGCTTTTCTTCTCTGTATTTATCATATTGTTCTGGCTTTCGTTTGACACTACAATCAATGGCCTGACTACCGGCCTTCTCACTTCCAGCCTGCCGCCGGATTATCAGGCGCAAATAGGAAGCTCTGCCTCGAATTCACTTACTACAAGCCATGTCAATCTCGCTATTGCATCACTGCACATCATGGATGCCAAGCTGCGGGATGCCTATGTTGATTTATATCTGTTTGAGGCGCTGATCGGTTTCCTATCGACTATCAGTTTCCCTCTGGGTTCTCCCTTCCCGGCAGTTGCAATCATATCATTCTCACTTGCTCCATTTAGCGGACTGTCCATGCTTAGTACTGCGCACACTATCGTCGTCGAAGCTGTCGGGTATCTTGTTACTATTGTCTGGGGAAAAGAATTCATACTGCTATTTGCGCGGGATGCTGTCCCATTATTCCTCCTTCCATTCGGAATCACGCTAAGGGCGCTTCCATTCTTCAGGAAAACCGGCTCAAGCATTATTGCGGTGGCCTTTGCCCTTTATTTTGTCTTCCCGTTTGCAGTTCTGCTTTCAAACTTCCTGATCTTTGATATTTTCCAGCCTGCAGATTTTGCATATACCCCTGCTGCTGCAAGTTTCTTTGATACTGACAGGTCACAGGGCGATATGCAGGATGTGATAGAAGAGGGAAGTGATCCTGAGGGAGGGCCTACCCAGCATTTATTCGAGCAGTTCCAGGCAGAGGATGCTGTTGAGGAATCATACGATGATCCGCTAGATTCATGTGTCGGCAATATCATCACCCGCTTCTTTTGCAGTGTTAAGAATATCTTCAATACAGCTGTTGCGGTTATAGGAGGATTTTTCTCTACTGTATTTGCAATATGGAAGTTCATGATGGGCCTCACAGGAGATTTCTTCTTTACAGGCTTTAACAATCCGCTTCTTCCGGCAAGCGCATCTGCTGGTCTCTATCACTTCCTTATCATGGAAATTGCTACTGTGAGCCCTTACTTGATTCTTATCATGCTCACAACAGTCATTGAAATAGTTATCACAGTTACTATGTACAGGAATATCTCGCTTCTCATAGGAGGAGAAGCAGAGTTGATTGGTCTGACAAAGGTTGTTTAGGTATGAAAAGGTTATTGTTGCTCCTGCTGATAATCGGCCTTTCGGCTGCAGGCGGAGATCCACTGCTGGGAACATCAACCACCGATCCAAGCACAGCAATACTGGACCAACTCAGCTTCATCATGTCCATCTTGGTTCCTCTTATGATGATCATGATTGTCATGGCCGCAGTTGCACTTGCAATTGGCCAGATGTTTGGTGCTGAGACCCGGGCAAAGGCCAATTCCTGGGCCCATGGAATGCTTGCTGCAGTCGGTATTTCAGCACTTGCAATAGTCATGCTCTATGCGCTTGTTCCTGCATTCATGTCAGGCGGCGTTCCATTTGAAGACGTTGTAGATACTATCGTCCGGATTTATGATATTCTCAGGATGTCCCTGATTGCCCTTGTCGGGGTGATGATTGTCCTTGCTGCAGCAGTCTATGTGATCGGCCAGTTTGCAGGAGCCCAGACTAGGGCAAAGGCAAGCGTATGGGCAAACGGGTTGCTGGCAGGCGCTATCGTAGCATCCATCCTTTATGTTATCATCTTCCATATCCTCACCCAATTCCGAACCACCTTCTTTAGCGGAACTTATATAGAACTTTACGCCCAGGTCGTAATCAACATAGTCTTCTTCGTATCATTCCTGATACTGATCACTTATCTGCTTTCAAAAGTATTCAAGGTTCCGGAATGGGAAGCTTATCTCAGCATCGAGCTATCAAACCTTATGCTGTCATTTCTGATAGTATTGTTCGTTGTAGGATTGTTTGCAGTTGGAACTGCTGTTTCTGCTGTTTATGGAGGCAACCCAAGCCCGCCTCTTGCTGCTGTTGATTATCTCCAGGATGTTGTTGCAAACAGCGTGCTCGATGGTCTGTTTGATGTATATCAGATCCAGGCATGCACATCAATTCTAAGTACGCTCAGCAGGAGAATCGGTGAATTCGTGCTCACACAGACCTATAAGGTATTCCCAGGTCTTGATACTTTTGTCCAGATCACAAATGTCCTGGCATTCGGTTTGGTGTCTGTCTACGGATCCTTATCTGCACAAATCGCATTCCTCTACTTCATCAATGCAACAATGATCCCATTCTTCCTGCCAGCAGGACTTGTGCTGCGGTTCTTCCCGCCTACCAGGGACGCCGGAGCATTTTTGATTTCAATGGCATTTGGATTCCAGATCGTCTATCCAACTACATACCTCATCAATAAAAATATCTTCGAGGAAGTATTCGAGCTTTCTCCGGGAGACACCCTGTATGAGACACCGACACTGCTGATTGCATCGCTGTGCGGTCCTTTCAAATACGGGGTTTACGGAGTTCTCTTCAATACAGGAACAAATCCTATCTTCGGCGTAATTCCCGGAGGGCAGGTTGTTGGTAATTTCCTTGCGCGGTTATTCTCTGAGAGTCTTCTCAATTTCATTTCTATGTCCGAATTCATCATTATCATGGAACGTGTCTCGTCACTGTCACTGCTAGCCCTTTTCATGCCAGCACTTTCGATGCTGATTACAATAGCTTTCATAAATGCTATGACTAAGTTTATCGTGGCAAAGGTGTAGATATGGCAACTCCCGGCGAATTGATTCTGGACTTCTGGGGCTTTTGGCTCTTCTTTGCAGCAGCAGCCCTGTCCCTTGCAACTGTCATCATTGCCCTTGTCTACATGCTCTCTGAACTTCTCATGAATGATAAGATGAAGATCTGGGCAAAGAGCGAGCTTACCGAGGTTTTCTATTCTGCGATAATAATAGTCCTGGCAGTCTCGCTCACAACCCCATCAGCATCAGGCGTCTCGATTATTGACAGTGTTGTCCAGGGTGCAATAGGTGGCGGAGGAGGAAATCCAGGTCCCACCGGTTCTGCAACAAGCGCCTGGGTGCAGGTAAAAGATTCAAGCGGCAAGCAGGTTTACCAGGCAAAGGACATATGCGACCTTGGAATCGGGAATATAGGTGAAGAGGAATCTTCTGTCTACCATGGCATCAGCTCATGCCATATGAGACTTGCAATCTGGTATCTGCGCGAGGTTTTCAATGAGGCAAAGGACTTTGCCTTTGATGTTTACATAAGCTACATCTTCACATCCATGATCGCAGACTTTACAATCAACATAGAATTTTTGTTTGAAAAAGCAGGATTCT
>CAZYZZ010000037.1:0-8939 GCA_964651995.1 Microcaldota archaeon | reverse complement strand
AAAAATAGATTATTAACAATTATGGAGAGGGTGATGTAAAAAATGTCAGAACCAGTAAAAACCAAAGATAAGAGCGATGATAAGAAGGAAGGAAGAGAAGGTGCAGAAGGAAGTGCACCAAAGAGAAGAACTGCATTTAGCAAGATGAAAGGATTGGTTGCAACTTTAGCAGTGACCGCAACTCTTGGTCTTGCAGCAGAAGCATGCAGTGGCAGTGATGAAAACCCACCACCTCTTCCGCAAGACGGAGGCGTAGTTGACGGTGGAGATCTTGATGCTGATACAGACACTGACGGTGATACTGACAGCGGTACAGATACTGATTCCGGTACAGACTCAGGAATAGTTGATGCTGGACAAACCGACAGCGGCCCAGATGTCGATGCTGGAGACACTGACAGCGGAACTGTAGTTTGTGATCCATCCGAGGATTCTGTTAGCAGCGTAACACTCGATGTAGCAGAATCAGTAGAAGTCGGAGGATATGAAGTTACATACAACGGAGAATCAAGCAGCGGTGCAGACATAACCGTTACCTGCGGAGGCACAGTAGTTGCAAGCGGCGTAGATTGCCAGATCTATCAGGTTACAGCAATCGAAGACCCGGACAACAGCATGCAGGTAGAAGTTGAGGTTCACCAGGCAGGAACTGTCCATGGTAGAATTTCAGTCGAAGTTGTAAGCACAGCAGAGTAATTAGGATTTGATTCCTAATACTTCCTTTGTTTTTTCTATATCTTTTTCTACAGGACGTATTGCTACTTCAGTAAAATCTTGTTTTCGACTAACGATATAGAGACTTTCAAGATCAACGCCGCGATTGGCAAGTTTGCGCGTTATCTTTGCAAGTTCACCAGGACGATTGATCATTTTGAAAATAATAGTATCGGCTTGTTCAACTTCAATGTCAGAAAGCCTTGACAAAGCCTTGAGAGTAGTCATGACATCTCCGGTGATTATCCTGAAGACAGCTTTTCCAGACGTACCATATGCTGAGATTGCCTCGATATTTACACCGGTAGAACCAAGAGCTTCTGAGACTGCTGCCAGGGCTCCAACATCATTTTTTGCCATTACTACGATTTCTTTCATAACAATCAATATGGTAAACCCCTCGAAATTAATTAAAGGTTTCTATGGGTAGATGGAACATGGTTACAAAAGATCAGATATTAGAAAAACTCTCCGAGGTGCTTGACCCAGAGCTCGGCATAAACATAGTAGACATGGGTCTTATTTACGATATTGAAATCAAAAAGAAAAAAGTATTTATCAAAATGACATTTACCACTCCCGCATGTCCATTGATCAATGAGATACTGCGGGAAGTGCAGGAAAAATTAGACGAATTCGAAGATCTGGACATCGAGGTGAACGTTGTGTTCGAGCCTCTTTGGTCGCCAGAGAGAATGAGTGAAAAAGCTAAAATTAAATTGGGAATGATATGAAAATTAAATTTTTTGGAGGCGCACGTGAAGTGGGCCGGGTGAGCATATTGCTCGAGGAAGAAAACAGGAATCTTATGCTTGATTGCGGGATAAAACTCGGTGAGAGAACCGAATATCCGAAGATTGATGATGATACCCTAAGGAGAGTTCAGAATATTACTATTTCACACGCGCATTTGGACCATTGCGGATACCTTCCGCATGTTTATTCGAAAAGGTTCAAGCCGAAGATATTCGCGACAAAGCCAACACGCGATCTGATGGGAATTTTACTCTCTGATTATTGCAGGATAAAAGGAACAAAGGAAAAAGCAGGCTTCACCTCCAGGGATGTCAACAATGTCCTTCGTGATGCACGCATCACGGAGTATGATGAGGAGTTCAATGCCGGATTCAAGACCAGGTTTTACCAGGCAGGACACATAATGGGAAGTGCGATAACGGCAGTGGAAAGGCCGGAGGGAAGGCTTGTTTTCAGCGGAGACATCTGCATGAGAAAAACAAGGGTTCTTGACAGCTGTGAAAAAAACCTGAGCGCAAAAACACTTATTGTGGAGAGCACATATGGCTCTAAGGACGATGTCCTACCAGGCCATAAGGAAAGCTACCAGAGGATGATCAAGGTAATCAATGAGACTCTTGACAAGGGAGGCCATGTGATAATACCAAGCTTTGCAGTTGGAAGGGCTCAGGAAGTGCTTCTTGCACTTGATGACTATATGAGATCAGGCGCACTTCGGCCAACAAAGATATTCATTGAAGGCATGATTGGAAAGGCGATGAAGATCTACCGCCATAATGCCATATACGCGAATGATGATATCAAGAAAAGGATACTTATGAGCGAGGATGACCCTTTCAAAAGCCCTAATTTCAACAGGTCAAGATCAAAAACAAGGGAAGATGTACTGAAAGAGCCTTCAATAATTGTCACGACTTCTGGAATGCTCACTGGCGGGCCAGTATTGTTTTATCTTGAGAAGCTGGCAGGAAATCCAAGAAACACGATTATTTTTGTAGGATACCAAGCAGAGGGAACTCCAGGGCGCAAAGTTCTTGAAGGAGAGAAAAAGATCAGGATTGGAGATAAGGAGATAGAGCTCAAATTAAGAGTTGAGAGCGTGAAGCTCTCAGGCCATGCTGATTTTAACGAGCTTTTGCAGTTTGTCAAATCATTCAAGGGACTTGAGAAGGTATTCCTGATGCATGGTGACAAGCCTGACCTGAAGGAGCACCTTGAGAATGACTACGAAGTGATTATTCCAAAGCTGCTTGAGGAATATTCAGTATGAGACTCACTCTATTGAAAGGCGCTTGATCTGGGGAAGCTCCCGTAATTTCAAAAGCGCAGGCCCAGGCAGCCTTTTTTCTATTATTATAGTAAGCTTTGGATTTGGGTAGATATCAGGATCATCGCTCACAATCTGCCTGATGCTGATATTAGCATCAGAGATTATGGTTGTAACTGCGCTCACTATTCCTATTGCATGAGGCTCTGCCTCAATCTCCAGGACCTCGAATCCAAGGCTTTTTGCAACTCCCCGGATATATGAGGTTGGAGCAAGCGACTCGAAAATACTGAAAAGCTCAGGGACTTCTGCTATCATCTGTGCTGTTTCAAGAACCACCCTGCGGTCAATCTTGAGGGCCCTTGCAATTTTCACAGGGCTGACCTCAACATCACCGGAATAGATAAAGCCTGCCTTATCAACGCGCATACCCTGGCGGAGCAAAAGGTCTGCTACTTTGCTGCGCATAGGATATCGAAGGAATGCATCTTCAAGAATTGGGTACATAATGTACATATTTGTACAGAAAAGCTTTAAATATATCATTAATGCTAAAAATAACAGGTGGCATTATGATTACAAAAAAGCTAAAACTAAATCTGAATCCATATCAGATGTACTCTCTGATAAACAGGAAATACAGTCATTCGTTCCTGCTCGAATCCATGGAAGGGGATGAGAAGCTTGCCAGGTTCTCATTCATAGGCTTTGACCCGGTCAAAAGGATATCTGCAGATGGAAAAAGAGTAAGAGTAGGTGGTATAGAGCAAGAATGCGAAGATCCCATAAGAAGGCTTGCAGAGAGCATTCCAAAGCGGGAGCTTGAGATGGAAGGCTTTGTAGGCGGGGCAGTGGGTTATTTTTCCCATGACTATGTACACAGAATCGAGGATATAGAGCAAAAGGATAAGAACGGCTCAAGATTTCCTGACTTTGAATTTGGGATATTCGATGACTGCATAGTATATGATCACAGAGACCGGAGCGTAAAGTACATATCGCATGGAAAAGACAGGTCAGAGGAAATCCTCGATCTTGCAAAGGAGGAAGTTTTTCTCGGGCCTTTTGATACCGGCGCGCCAAAAACAAACATGGACGAGTCAGAATACAAAAAGGCCGTCATCTCTGCCAAGGAGAGAATCTCAAATGGAGAGGTATTCCAGGTAGTTCTCTCGCGAAGGTATGAGTTTCCCTATGAGGGAGACCTTCTTCGGTTTTACAATATACTCAAGCAGACAAATCCCTCCCCTTACATGTACTACCTTAACTTTGGGGATAGGAAAATAATTGGCGCAAGCCCTGAGAACCTTGTCCGGGTTGAAGGAAGGGCAGTTGAAAGCTCAGCTACGCTTGCCGGAACCATGCCAAGGGGAAGCACTCCAGAAGAAGACAAAGTTCTGGAAGAAAAGCTGAAAAATGATGAAAAGGAGAAGGCAGAGCACCTCATGCTCGTTGACCTGACCAGAAATGACATTGGAAAGGTTTGCAAATTCAATTCTGTGAAGGTAGCTGATCTTATGAAGGTGCACAAGTACAGCCATGTCCAGCATCTTGGATCTCTCATCAGCGGAAATCTGAAGGAAGGAAAGGACTGTTTTGATGCATTTAATGCACTGTTTCCGGCAGGAACGCTGAGCGGAGCGCCAAAGGTCCGGGCAATGGAGATTATTGAGGAGCTTGAAGTTGGAAGAAGAGGGCCTTATGGAGGCGCTGTCGGATATTTCTCATTCAATGGCAACTGTGATTTTGCAATTGCAATAAGAACTCTTTTTGCACACAGGCAAAATGCATATGTGCAGGCAGGAGCAGGAATAGTTTATGACTCAGTCCCTGAAAAAGAGTTCAGGGAAACTGAAAACAAGATGAGAGCGATCATGAACGCTCTGGGGGTGCACTCATGATACTTATCATTGACAATTACGATTCTTTCACCTACAACCTCTACCAGTACTTCGGCGATCTTGGAGAGGAAGTGGCAGTCCACAGGAACGACAAGATTGATCTTGAGGAGATAAAAAAACTTGGGCCAGAGAGGATTGTTTTGTCCCCAGGGCCAGGACATCCTGGAAATAAAAGGGATTTTGGAGTGTGCAGAGAGATTCTTGAGGGCAATATTGGAGTGCCTATTCTGGGAGTCTGCCTTGGGCACCAGGGAATCATAATGCACTATGGAGGGGTAATCAGAAAAAGCGGGAAGCCAATGCATGGGAAAACAAGCATGATAGAGCACAATGGAGCTGGAATATTCAGGAATGTTGAAAGTCCGCTTCAGGCCATGAGATATCATTCCCTTATTGGAGAGAGAGTGCCAAAGTGCCTTGAGGTTAATGCAAGAAGCAAAGGAGACAATGTCATAATGGGAGTAGCACACAAGGAGCTTCCGGTTTTCGGAGTGCAGTTCCATCCTGAGAGCATAATGACAGAGAATGGGAAGAAAATACTCGAAAATTTCACCAGGTGCTGATCATGGAACTGCTCGATAAGCTGATTGCAAAAAAAGACCTTGACGAGAATGAAACAAGAGAGATGTTAGTCTCACTGATCAATCAAAAAATCAGTCCGGCAAAGGCCGGCGCGCTGCTTGTTGCACTTAGGATGAAGGGAGAGACTGAGGATGAGATTGCCGGATTTGCAAAAGAAATGCGAAGGTGCGCAGTTTCCATTGATCCTGATGTCCGCAACCTGGTCGATACGTGCGGGACCGGAGGAGACTCGAGCAGGACAATAAACATATCAACGATCAGCGCAATAATTGCAGCAGGCGCAGGAGTTCCGATTGCAAAGCACGGAAACAGGTCGGTCTCAAGCAAAAGCGGATCATTTGATGTTCTGGAAAAGCTTGGAGTTCCGATACTTGAGCCTGGGAAAGTAAAGCTTTCAATTGAAAAGCTCGGAATAGGATTCATGTTTGCTCCGCTCTTCCATCCGTCGATGAAAAACATCATGCCAGTTCGAAGAGAGCTTGGGGTGCGCTCAATATTCAATATGCTTGGGCCTCTTACCAATCCTGCCGGCGCCCCAAACCAGCTCATCGGAGTCTATGATCCGGGCCTTACTGAAAAGTTTGCTGTTGTACTCAAAAATCTTGGGACAAAAAACGCTCTTGTTGTGCATAGCGAGGGTATGGACGAGCTTGGGCTTGGAACCAGCAAGGTCTCAGAGCTGAAGAATGGAAAAATTGAAAATTATGAGATAGATGCAGCACAATTCAATATTGAAAAAAAGCAGGTTCCGACTGTGAAGAGTGCAGATGAAAGTGCGCGCTTTGCACTGAAAATACTAAATGGGGAGAAGGGAGCTGCAAGGGATGTCTGCATCCTCAATGCAGGAGCAGCAATCTATGTTGGAGGAAGCTCTAGCACAATTGCAGAAGGAATCGAAATTGCAAAGAATGCAATAGATGACAATTCAGCTATGGAAAAGCTTGGGCAGATAAGGGGATTTGGGAGATGATCATATGGACATACTGGATAAATTTATCGAGAATGCGAAGGTGAGTATTGATGAGGGATACTACAGGAACGTACAAAGGGCAGAAGTAGAGCGCATTTCACTTCGGGAAAAAATAGGATCACGAGATTTCACACTGATCACTGAGATAAAACATGCCTCTCCTGCAGGTGAATATGAATTTCGGAACATAGATGTTGAGAACACTGCCCTTTCATTTGCAGAGTGCGGATCAGATGCTATTTCAGTTGTAGTTGAGCCAAAAATATTCAAGGGAGATCTTTCAAATATCAGAATAGCAAAAAGAGCAGGCCTTCCGGTGCTCTTCAAGGACTTTGTATTTACTTTTGAGCAGATAGAAGCAGCAAGAGATGCAGGCGCTGACTGCATTTTGCTGATTGTAAAGGTTGCAAACAGGCTTGGAGTAGATCTTGATAAGCTGATTGACAAGGCACATCAGGAAGGCCTGGAGGTTCTGCTTGAGAGCTATGATGAGCTTGAGATGAGGCGGGCATTGAGTACAAAAGCAGACATAGTTGGAATAAACAACCGGGAGCTTACAACACTGAAAGTTGATATTGCCCGCACCAGGCAGATCATGTCTGCAGTCGGAGAAATAGACAGGCCCCTGATCAGCGAGAGCGGGATAAAGACTGCAGAAGACATCAGATTTGTGATGGATAGCAGAGCGCAGGGAGCTTTGGTTGGGACTGCCATATGGAAGGCAGATGATCTGAAATCCAAGATCAGGGAACTGAAAGGTGCAGCATTATGAAAAGGTATTTTGGAAGATACGGAGGGCAGTTTGTTCCAGAGACACTAGTTCCTGCACTGACTCATCTTGAAGATGAATACTGCAGGATCAAAGATGACAGAAACTTCCAGGAAAATCTTGGCAGCCTGCTTGCAGACTACTGCGGAAGACCAACGCCACTGTACCTGGCAAAGAGACTGAGCAAAAAGCTCGGAGTAGGGAAGATATACCTCAAGAGAGAGGATCTTCTCCATACTGGAGCGCATAAGATCAACAATGCAATAGGCCAGTGTCTGCTTGCAAAAAAAATGGGAAAGAAAAGGATAATTGCAGAGACCGGCGCAGGACAGCATGGTGTTGCAACTGCAACAGCAGCCGCGCTCCTGGGACTTGAGTGCGAGATATATATGGGCAGCATCGATGCAAAGAGGCAGGAGCTCAATGTATTCAAGATGAATCTTCTTGGAACCAGGGTAAACATTGTTGAGAGCGGATCAAGAACACTGAAAGATGCGATCAATGAGGCGCTTCGGGACTATACTGCAAACTTCAGGGACACGCATTACCTCATAGGCTCTGCGCTTGGACCGCATCCATATCCGACAATAGTTCGCGATTTCCAGTCAGTAATCGGAGCCGAGGCAAAAAAACAGATTCTTGAAAAGGAAGGAGAGCTTCCTGATTGCCTTGTTGCATGTGTAGGTGGAGGCAGCAATGCCATTGGCCTGTTTTCTGCATTTCTGGATGATGCGGTCGGGATGATCGGAGTGGAAGCAGGAGGAGATGGAGTGCGGCATGCAGAGAGGCTGACCGGAAAGGCAAGGGAAGGAGTCCTCCATGGGATGAAAAGCTACTTCCTTCAGGACAAAGATGGGCAGATACAAAATACATACTCTGTTTCAGCAGGCCTTGACTATGCCGGGGTGGGACCAGAACACTCAAATCTCAAGGAAATGGAGAGGGCAGAATATGTTTCTGTTAATGACCAGGAAGCGCTTGCTGCATTCAAAGCACTTTCACAGTATGAGGGGATAAGTCCTGCTCTTGAGAGCGCGCATGCAGTCGGGTATGTGATGAAAATGGAAAAATCAGAAGACAAAACAATCATTGTCAACCTCTCTGGAAGAGGAGATAAAGACGCGCCGCAGGTAAAGGAGCTGTTAAGATGAGAGAACTGAAAAAACCCGCATTGATGCCATATGTCTGCTGCGGAGACCCTGATGCAAAGTTCACAAAAAAACTGATCAGGGAGATGGTTGCAAATGGTGCGGATGCAATAGAGCTTGGCGTGCCGTTTTCAGATCCAATGGCAGACGGAAAGACGCTGCAGGATGCAGCAGAAAGGGCACTGGAAGGAGGGATGACTCCAAAAAAAGCAATTGAAGTTCTAAGGGAACTTAGGGAAGAAGGGATAGAAATTCCGATCTTCATCATGACATATTACAATATTGTATTTTCAAACGGAGTTGCGGATTTCACTAAACTGGCAAAGGAAGCAGGAGCAGACGGATTTATCATACCAGACCTGCCTATAGAAGAATCAGGAGAGATGAGAAGCGCATGCGATGATAATGACAGGGTCTTGGTGCAGTTTATCACGCCAAACTGTTCAGACAAGAGACTGGAGAGGATTGCCAAAGACGCGAAGGGATTCTTGTATGCAGTATCGGTTCTTGGCATAACAGGTGCGCGGGACGAGGTTTCAGAAGATGCAATTGAACTTATCAGAAGGGCAAAGAAAATAACAGACCTGCCGGTTGTAATTGGTTTTGGGATTTCCAATGAGGCTCAGGCATCACAATATGTAAAGGAAGGTGCAGATGGAGTGATCATAGGAAGCAAAATAGCAGGGCTATATGCTGGCAGGAACAATACTGACGAGGTTGCAGGATTCTGCAGCAGTGTGGCGGAAAAAATGAAAAGAGTGACACGGGTTTAAAAATATTTATGTGGTAATTTATTGTAGAAAAAAGTGGTAATAATGATCAATACTGTTGA
>CAZYZZ010000036.1:0-9620 GCA_964651995.1 Microcaldota archaeon | reverse complement strand
GTCCATTAATCGGACCAAGTGCATGGCTGATGAAGCATCCGCCAAAGCAGTTCAGTGATGATGAGGCAAAAAAAATGGCTGAAGATTTTACGAAATGACAATAACCAACCATTTACCACCATTTTTAAACATGTTCTTCCAAATACTGGAACATGCAAACAGCAGGGCCATCAGGTAAGATGGCATGCTAAATCTGACCCGGCGCATGGCAAGGCAATTTTTCAAATAATTTATTTTTTACTTCTTTGAGAAAAATAAACTATTCCTGCGAGCAATATTCCAAGCAATGCAACCAAAAACAGCATTGAGAGATCCGAGTCTTTTTCTGCTGTTGGTTTTGTTTCAACCTGAACAGCAGGCTTTGGAAGAGACTGGATAGTTGCCTCTGCAGCAACATCTCCATTCTCATCTACAAGAACAACCTTGTATGATCCTTCAAGACTGAGCGGCAGGCTGAATTCTCCATTTTCATCTGTTTTCCCGGTAAAGGTCTTGCCATCTGGTCCTGTTACCTGTATATCGCAGAGAGGGCATGGTTCATCACCGATTTTGACTTTCACTTTTCTATTGTCGCCAACAAATCCATCCTCGCCCGAAACATCGTTCTTCTCACATGAATAATCAACACAGGTGTAGCCTTCTGAGCATGAATCACAGTTTGCATCAGGACCGCATTCACCCGGACATTCTGGCAGATCATCCTCATCTTCAGGCTCTGGCTGCGGTTCCACCTCAGGTTCAGGCTCTTTCTCCGGCTCTGGTTCTGGCTCAGGTTCTGGTTCAGGCTCTGGCTCCGGATCTCCTTCTTCACAGCATGAAATGCTCTTTGAAAGTGAAACCGGAGAATAGCCATTCTTATTCACATATATTTTGACAGTCATTCCGCATTCATCAAAGGTAAATTCTCCATCACCATCAGTTGTTCCGACTGAAAGTGAAGTCAGCGATTGTGCATCTGAAACCAGTACGCTAGCGCCACTGACGGGCTCTCCTCCATCAGTAACAGTTACGGTTGTACCGTCGCAATTCGAATCAACTGAAACTGAGAATTTCTCTGCGCCACCTTCATCCGGCTCATCAAGCGGGACAGAAACTGCAAATAGTCCATATATCCCCTGGTAAGGCTCAAAGTCTGGAGGAGTTGGGAAGAGATTTTTTAGGAACTGATTCTCCTGAGGCGGAAGACCATCAACATAAATTGAATTAGGCTCAAGCACCTGGCCTTCTACTGGAACCCAGTCAGCTACTATTGTAATATTTGTAGGCTCAACTGATTTGGGGCGGATTATTTCAGTTACATTAAGATAATAAAGTCCCATAGTAGACGGATCATATCCCAGTACCTCAGAATCTTTCCATGAGACGCCAAACTGTTCGATCATCGGAGGTTTTCCGTCAGTCATCATAAGGATGGTAAAGAATTTGTTATTCACAGAAGACTTGTTTTCTGGGTTTGTGAAGTTAAAGAACAGCGTTCTGTTGTACTGGCCATCAAAGTAGGTGAGACTATCGGTTGATCCAAATGTTGTCTCGCTTGTGATGTATATTGCCTCTGCATTGTCAAGAAGTGACAGTTCTATTGAAGATGCTCCTTTTCCATGGCGTGCTTTTTGAAGCTCCCATGGCAGCGCCGGCACTTCTCCGCCAAACATGCCTCCAATAAGATAATTGGCTTCAAACACTTCTGCCCAGATAAGCCCTTCTGGAAATTCCGGCATCTGCGGCTCATCTACCCTCTCTTCCCCGCCAAATGTTGAGTACATGAACTGCATGATATCCTTGCCGTTGCGATATAGGTCGGTATTTATTACTTTCATTCCGGGCATTCCAGCAGACATATCCATGATCCCAAAGAGGTCGTTGTCATAAACTTCAGAGTTGTTTATTGTTGCATTTGGAGTGATCATAAAGAGAAGACCATAGTCATTGTCATAGAATTTTGAATCATTATAGTATGTCAGATCAAATTCGGTCTGAGCGCCAAGATCATTGCCTCCTCCAAATGGAAGGAAGCCGATCTCAAATACTCCTGCTCCAAGAGGGATAAGGCCAAGGAAACCTGCTTCTTCTCCGAAGAAACCTGGGACTGATCCGCTGTTACCGCGAGCTAAATGCTGGTTAACGAAAACATTCCTTGAGAAAGTGAAGAAGAGACCTGCTATCGCATTTTCGTTCGTATCAGTGTTATTGATGAGGACCATTTCAGATTCGTAGAGCCAGACTCCCATCGCGTTATTGTTTGACTGTGAATTGTTGATTACGGAATTATCAGTAAAGAACAGGGCAAGTGCATTATTATCAAAGGTATCAGAACCATCGATAGTCACGCCGTCAAGGACCGAACCATCAGCCCCGCAGAGGATTATTTCAGAGTATGTGCCTCCCACGAGGTTTACTGGGTCTTCGGAATAAAGGATCATTCTTCCACCAGAGCCTGTATTGTTCTCAATAGTGTTTGAACATCCAGACTCCTCAAATTGAAGTGTTCTTGGATCTCCTGCTGTGAGAAGATCAGCATACCCGTTCTCCTCAATCAGGTTGTCTATGACAACATTGGATGTGGAGGCCCGGTCAAGGTTAAGGCCAATGTAATTATGATAGAGATGATTGTTGCTCAGGTTGTTATCATCATCAGAGAGATATATTCCGTTGCTGTTGTTGTATGCAATATTATTGAGGAGGATGTTTCGCTTCGAATTGATATCAAAGCCCGAAGTGTAGAGATTGCCAAGGCTGTTGTTGCGGGCAAGGTTGCCGAGGAAGGTATTGTCAGGAGAAGAGGAAGTAACAAGGAATCCAGAGCCACCATTTTCTGCAGCAGTGTTGTTTATGAAGAGGTTGTCAGTTGCATAATCAATATGGAAACCATGTTTTCCAACGCCAAGGACAGTATTGTTCACCAGAGTATTTCCACTGCTGGTTGATTCCGATGAACCTCTGAGGTTTATACCCGATGATCCTGTGCTGGATACGAAGTTGTTGCTGATAACTGAATTTGATATCATATAAAAATCAAGTGTCGGGTCTGCTCTGTTGCCGTCGATGAGAGCGCCATCTACGATATAGACTACCATATCAACATCAGTGCTGTTGAGAGTATTGTTTATGATCTTCAGCCCTGTGAGGTTGCCGGATTTCGTACCTCGCATGTTTATGGCAGTTGCAAAGCCATCTATGGCACAGTTCTGGACAGTAACATTATCAAGGTCCTGCATAGTATAAACACCAATCGGTGTTCCGTTTGTGGATGTTATTGAATGTCCCTGGCAGTCAAGCACTACATTGGAGGTGTTTATCCAGTAGCAGCCATCATCCCCATTGTCAAGAGATATGAGACCATCAACAAGATCAGTTGTCAGGGTATATACCCCCGGATTCACGATCTGGAGACAAAAAGAGATGTCCCCGGGAGGAACGGTCGCAGCAAAAGAAAATCCACTCAATAATATCAGTAAGACTAAAGCCGAAAAAAACTTCATGGTGTTCACGGACAGTTTACTCATATAGAAATTTTATATAGCTTATGGAGGAAAATCACAAAATCAGTGGTCAGAACTGTGAAGTTTTCACAAAAACAGAAAAGCAATTAAATTTCTAGCATGCAAGCTCTTTGTATGCTCCTTTTTGCAGATGTGGCAAGGGTCTTTGACAAGCTTGAGCAGCGAAGCGGCAGGCTTGAGATGACAGATATACTTGGAGAGCTTTTAAAGAAAACAGGCGATGAGGAAATTGAAAAACTGGTTTATTTTATCCAGGGCATAATAGCGCCGCCATATGAGGGAATTGACCTGGGGCTTGGAGAGAGATTCGCAGTCGAGGCAATCGCATCTGCATCAGGCTATACGGTTGCACAAGTGGATCGCCATTATGAAAAAAGCGGCGATCTTGGAGATACTGCAGAGGCGCTTCTTGAGAAGAGAAAGCAGACTGCACTCTTCACAAGCGAGATGGATCTGTTATACATCTATGATGCAATGATGAGGATATCCACTTCAAGCGGAAGCGGAAGCCAGGAGCAGAAGATCAAGCAGCTCACAGAGCTTCTCAACAATGCCACGCCTCTGGAAGCAAGATTTCTTGTTCGCTTTGTGCTTGGAAGGCTAAGACTTGGTGTCGGAGACCCGACAATACTTGATGCAATATCAGTTGCCCATGCAGGTGATAAATCACTTCGCGAGGCGCTTGAGCATGCATACAATGTCTCTGCTGACATGGGCCTTGTTGCAAAACTATTCTACATTGATCCGAAAAACATTGAAAAGTTCAGGGTGCAGCCATTCAAGCCACTGATGCCTGCCCTTGCAGAGCGGCTGAGTACCCCAGAGCAGATAATCAAGAAGATCGGGAAATGCGGAGTTGAGATGAAATACGACGGCTTCAGGCTCCAGTGCCACAAAAAAGGGGACCGTGTTGAGCTTTATTCGAGGAAGCTCGAAAAAATGACATACATGTTCCCGGATGTTGTTGAGGCTGTGAGAAAACTCAGGGCAACGGAGTTGATTTTCGAAGGAGAAGCACTTGCATACAATACAAAAAAGAAGAGGTATTTCTCATTCCAGCAGACAATGCACAGGAGAAGGAAGCATGGCATTGAAAAGGCATCAAAGGATTTCCCGCTCAATTTGTTCGTATTTGACATACTGTATCTTGATGGGGAGGATCTGACTGATAAGCAGTATAAGGAAAGAAGAGATATTATCAAAAAATTATTCAAAGGAAAGATCCTCAAGCCAAGCAAAAGCAGGATAGTTGCAACTGCAAAAACCCTTGAAAAAATCTTTGACAAATCAATTGCCGAGGGACTGGAAGGGATCATGGCAAAGGATCTCAAGGCACATTATACAGCAGGAAAGCGGAAGTTTGCCTGGATTAAACTCAAGAAATCATATGGAAAGGCAGTTGATACTGTCGACGGAGTAGTTGTTGGGTATTACAGGGGCCATGGATCACGTGCAGAATTTGAATTCGGCGGGCTTCTTATTGCAACATATAATCCGGATCGAGGAAAGCTTGAGACAGTTGCCAAGATAGGATCCGGATTTTCTGAAGATGAGATGAAGCAGCTGAAGGAAATGCTAGATGAGATAAAAACAGACAAGGCCCCTGCCAACCTGGATTATAAGATTGGACCTGATTTCTGGGTCCGGCCACATTATGTAGTCGAAGTTGCATTTGATGATATTACTATTTCTTCGGTGCACAGCTGCGCAGAGAAAAATGAGAAGGGATTTGCACTGAGATTTCCAAGGCTCGTGAAAATCAGGGATGACAAGACAGTAAAAGAGATTACAACGAGCAACGAGATAGAGCAGATGTTCCACCTCCAGCGATGAGTAATATTTTTAACCTAAAGAGGATTAGTTGGTCCATGAAGGTTGATTACAAAAAATCAATATCCGGAAATCTTGTTTGTATTCTGCTTGCAGAAGGAGAGAAGCCGCCAAAAGACCTCGCTGGCCATAATGTAAAGTTTGAGGGAAAAGAAGGGCAGAGCTTTCCCCTCAGCAGCGGAAAGAGAAACATCCTGCTTGTTGGACTTGGAAAGAAAAATGGAGACATCTTCAGGATTGCTGCTGGAGCCTGCATAAGGCATGCAGAAAAAATCAAGGAAAAGGAAGTTTCGGTTTATTACCCAAAGGCAGATGAAAAATCAGCAGAAGCAATAGCAGAAGGAGCTGTTTTAGCTGCATACAGATTCAACAGATACAAGACAAAAAAGGAGAATTCTGAAGTGTCAAAGCTGCATCTTGTTGCGCAGAAAGACTTGGGCAAAGCGCTCAGGAGAGGAGAGATACTTGCAGGTGCACAGAATTATTCAAGGGCACTTGATGAGGAGCCAGCAAACATTGCAACGCCGACAATGATAGCAAATGCCGCGAGAAAACTGGCAAAGGAAAAGAAGCTGAAGATCACTGTATTTGATGTAAAGGCAATGAAAAAAATGGGGATGAATGCAATTATTGGCGTAGGGCAGGGAAGTGCAACTCCTCCGGTTCTGGTAAAGCTTGAGTATAATGCAGGATCGAAATATCCGCTCTTCTGCGTTGTTGGCAAGGGAATCACATTTGACAGTGGAGGAATAAGCATAAAGCCATCCAAGGGAATGCATGAGATGAAATACGACAAGAGCGGAGCAATGAATGTGCTTGGTGTTTTCAAGGCAGTCTCAGAGCTGAGGCTTCCGATCAGGCTCATGGGCCTGATGCCGCTTGCTGAAAACACCCCGGGCTCAAGAGCCCAGAAGCCAGGAGACATTGTCAGAGCTTACAATGGAAAAACAATCGAGGTCCTCAATACAGATGCCGAAGGGCGGCTCATCCTTGCAGATGCGCTATCCTATGCTGCTGTGAAAAAACCGGAATACATGATTGACATGGCAACTTTGACCGGAGCAATTGTTGTTTGCCTTGGCCGCCATGCGATTGGAATGTTCAGCGATGATGACAAGCTTGCCAAGGCCCTGATCAAGGCAGGCGAGGAGACCCATGAGAGGGTATGGAGGCTGCCTCTGTGGCCTGAGTATGGGAAAATGATGGAATCAAATATTGCAGACCTCAAGAACATATCAGAGCTTCCTGAGGCAGGATCAATTACAGCAGCAGCATTTCTCAAGGAATTTGCCGGAGGCACCAAATGGGCACATCTTGACATTGCATCTGTCGAAGCAGTAGGACCAGAGCATGGGTATCTTGGAAAGGGAGCCAGCGGAATCGGAGTGAGGCTTGTTACAGAGACTTTTGAAAAGCTTGCAAAGAGCAAATAAAAAATAATTGCTGCAAGTAGATTATAGGTAGATTAACATGAGTGGATATTTATTTCGGGAATCAGCAATAGAATGGCTTAAAGAAAACAATTTTAACGACGAAGAAATCGAAGAGCTGCAGAAAATCCTGAATGTTGTTGCAAAGAGCAGCGAAGAAGGGCTATTAAAACTGCCAAAAGATGCAGGAGTCAAAGTATCTGCAATGGTTTATCTTCTTGATTCTATTGTTGGGGAAGATGGAAATCTTATGTGTTTTGATGAAAAAGGATTTATTGAGATTCCACAGGAAGCAAAAACCCATTATGAAGATGCAATAAAAATAGAGGAACTGGAAGAAACAATCTCCAGGCTTCGAAAAATCAAAGTAGGTAGAGACCACTCATCTCCAAGAAGAAGGGGAAGTGTGAAGAATGAGAGATATTAGTACCTTATTTCGAATTTTTTAAATTCTTTTTTTGGTTCGAACCAGAAGTGTTCTGTTTTTGAGACAGCAGCATCAGGAGGGCCATGTGATGCCCAGGCAAGAAGCTCCTCAAGTTTTTCCTTTTCGCCTTCTGCAACTATCTCAACAGAGCCGTCAGGAAGATTCAGCACATATCCAGAAAGCCCAAGAGAAGTTGCCTTGTCAAAAGTATTTGAGCGGAAAAAAACGCCTTGGACAATGCCAAAGACATGAATCAGAATTCTTGTATCCATAAATAAAAATAGAAAGAAAATTAAAAAAAACTACATATCCATTGGTGGCATTCCTCCAGGAGGCATTCCGCCTGGTGGCATTCCTCCGCCTCCACCGCCCCTGGAGCTGATGATATCATCAATCCTGAGGACGAGCCTTGCAGTCTCGGTTGCAGAAGATATTGCCTGTGATTTGACACGGAGCGGCTCAAAGATGCCCGGTGCCTTGAGATCAGAAACCTTTCCTGCAATCACATCAACACCGAATGTCTTGCCATCGTTCTCCTTGTGCTTGTTCTTCAGGGTAACCAAGGTATCGATTACATCCATACCTGCATTTTCTGAAAGTGCTCTTGGAATGCATTCGAGCGCGTCTGCAAATGACTGGATTGCAAGCTGTTCTCTGCCGCCGATTTCAACTGCGTATGAATGGAGTTCCCTGTTGAGCTCCATCTCAACGCTTCCTCCGCCGACTACGTATTTGCCATCTTCAAGAGCGCTTGCAACAGCGCCGCGTGCATCAACAACTGCCCTCTCAACTTCGCTGACAACATGGTCGGTTCCGCCGCGGACAAAGATTGTGACTGACTTTGGATCCTTGCACTTTTCAACAAATATCATAGCCTCGCCGCCAACTTTCTTTTCTTTGACATTGCCTGCAAAACCAAGCTTAACCTCCTTGAGGTCTTCAAGGCTGGATGCAATGACAGCGCCGGTTGCTCTTGAGAGCTTTTCCATGTCACTCTTCTTTACTCTGCGGACTGCGGTAATGCCGCTCTTTGAAAGGAAGTGCTGGACAAGATCATCAATTCCCTTCTGGCAGAATATGACGTTTGCTCCTGAGGCAGAGATTTTTTCTACCATCTCCTTCATCATCTTCTCTTCCTGCTCAAGGAATGCCTGCATCTTGTCTGGGGAAGTAATTTCAATCTTAGCATCAGTCTCTGTCTTTTCGATCTCGAGTGCAGTATCAAGAAGCATGATCTTTGCATCCTTTATTGTCTTTGGCATTCCGCTGTGAACAACTTCCTTGTCAATAACAACACCATTGACAAGCTTTGTGTCCATGACATGTCCACCTGATTTTTTCTCGATTTTTATAAGGTCAAGATCAACTTCGTATTTTCCGTCTTTCTCAGTTGAGACCTGCATAACAGCGCCTGAGATGATTGATGCGATCTTTTCTTTTTCGCTGTCAGATCCGATTCCCTTGGAGCCCATGGCAACAAGAGAGATTTTCTTGAGAGTCTCAGCATCATCAGGACTGACTGTTTCTGAAGATGACTGTAGAACATCATTTGCTTTTGCTGAGGCAAGCTCATAACCCTTGATAATTACAGTAGGATGGATTCCCTGATCCAGGAGCTCTCCTGCCTTTTTGAGGAGGTTTCCTGCAATTACAACAGAAGTTGTAGTTCCGTCGCCAACTTCCTTGTCCTGTGTCTTTGCTATTTCAACCATCAGTTTTGCTGCTGGATGATCAACATTCATTTCTTCGAGGATTGTGGCACCGTCATTTGTAATGACTATGTCTCCAAGATCAGAGACAAGCATCTTGTCCATTCCCTTTGGACCTAGCGTAGTCTTGACGATATTTGCAACAGCATAACCAATCGCAATGTTGATTCGCATTGCATCTCTTCCTAAAACCCTTTGGGATCCTTCCGGTAGAACAACCATTTGCTCTCCACTTACTTGTTTACTCATTTTTTCACCTTAGTCTAACAATTATATCAAATACTTGTCAATAATTAGTTTTGATAAGATCTTTATCGTAAGTTCATTCGTAGCCAAATGCTTTTAAAACTAACGAAGCTGTGGAAAATCAGGAGTCCATTTGCACAGCTGAAAAACGCCTCAAGGCAAAGCTTTAAGAGGTGAGGGAAGGCTAATTATATTGAATTTTAATAGAGGATAATTATGGATTTAGGGAAAAAACTACGCCAGGCGCTTTCAAAGCTTACAAACCGTCCGTATGTGGACGAGGCAGATGTAAAGGCACTGATAAAGGACCTGCAGCGGGTTTTGATATCCTCAGACGTGAATGTCAAACTTGTCCTGAAGCTTTCGAAGACTATAGAAGAGAGGACTCTCAAGACAGAGAAGCTTGAGGCATTGTCCCTCAAGGAGCATGTGACCAAGATAGTCTACTACGATCCGAGCTACCCTGGATCGTGGGTAG
>CAZYZZ010000035.1:0-9785 GCA_964651995.1 Microcaldota archaeon | reverse complement strand
GGAGAGAAGCAAGAAGACTTCTTTCTCTAAGTGCTGAAGAGCGAAAAGATGATGCTGAAAAGATCCTGGCAAAGCTCGCCAGACTTGGTATTCTCAAGGAAGGATCAAAGATCGATGATGTTCTTTCACTTGAAGTCCGTGCAATCCTGGAGAGAAGGCTTCAGACTATTGTTCAGAGAAAAGGTCTTGCCAGGACAATGAAACAATCACGCCAGCTGATCACTCATGGATTTATTGGGAAAGGAGGCCGAAGGGTAACAAGGCCTGGAATCACAATTGATCTTGAGAATGAGCCGACAATCGCATACACAAAATCAATTGACATTTCTGTACGTTCTGAAGACGAAGAACCTGAAGTTGCAGCTCCAAAAGAGAAGGCACCAGAAGAGACTGAAAAGCCTCCAGAAAAGGAATAGGGTGTATAGCTTATGACAAAGAAAGAAAAAGATGATGCGCCTTCCAAAGAAGAGGCAAAGAAAAAGGACGAACCAAAGAAAGAAGCTCCTAAGGAAGAACCAAAAGAAAAGAAGGCAGAAGTGAAAGCTGAAGCCAAGGAGGAGCCTAAGAAAGAAGAAGCTGCAAAGGAAGAAAAGAAAGAAGAAGCTCCTAAGGAAGAGCCAAAACCAGTCAAGAAAGCAAGAAAAATAAGAATTGCTGTTCTTCACGTATTTTCCTCAAAGAATGATACAATCATCACTGCAACTGATGTCAGTGGTGCAGAGACCCTTGCATGGGCAAGTGGTGGTATGGTTGTCAAATCTCACAGAGAGGAGGGAAGGCCATATGCAGCTATGCAGGCAGCAATCCGAGTAGTAAACTCTCTTAAAGATAAAGGAATTACACATGTTCATGTAAAGATCCGCGCACCAGGCGGAGTTGGATTAAAAACTCCAGGTCCAGGTGCCCAGGCGGTTGTAAGAACTATCGCAAGAACCGGAATTAGAATCGGAAGGATCGAGGATGTTACTCCACTTCCAACTGACTCTATGAAAAGAAAAGGCGGTAGAAGGGGAAGAAGAGTATGAAGCTTGTTCTTGATAAAAAACACGGAAATCGGATCGAGTTCCTAGTATCAGACACAACTACCAGCTTTGCCAATATGGTGAGAAGATACTCAATTTCAAGAGTTCCCATTCTGGCAATTGACAGAGTAACCTTTTATGACAATAATTCTGCATTTTGGGATGAATATCTGGCACACAGGCTTGGCCTTATGCCGATCATTACTCCAGATAAATTCCCTGAGGATGGAGAAGTTATCTTTTCCTTGGATGCAGAAGGCCCGAAAACAGTGCTTTCTTCAGAAATCGAAAGCTCTGATAAGGGGATCAGCATTGCACAGGGAGGAATCATCGTAGGTACTCTCGGACAAGGGCAGCACCTTCGTTTTGAAGGAGTTGCAATTCTTGGAACCGGAAAAAAGCATGCAAAGTTCCAGGCAGGCCTTGTTGGCTATGGCGAAGAGGAGAAGAGCCTTCGCATGTTTGTTGAAAGCTTTTATCAGATGAAGCCTTCTGAAGTTATCCTTCGTGGTCTTGACCAGATCACCGGCGATCTTGAAGTAATCGAGGCTGCACTTAGCGGTAAAAAACCTGCAAAGAAAAAAACTGCTAAGAAAACAACTGAAAAGAAAAAACCAGCAGCAAAAAAGAAGACAACGAAGAAAGCAAAAGAAGAATAATCTTTTCTCATTATTTTTCACTTACTCATGAGATGTTCTCTCATGCAATTAAGTTCATAAGAAGGGGTGGCAGAAAATTGAACGCTGTTCAATAACTGTAACTGTCGTGGAGTATTTCTCCATGAATGTTTGTATGCAGGGGTGGCAGAGCCTGGTCAAATGCGCTAGATTGAGGGTCTAGTCGGTTAGTCCGTGCGGGAGTTCGAATCTCCTCCCCTGCACTTTTCCTTATGTCTACTTATGATAAAAGTGCACAAAACTTCTCATGTCAAACTGAGATTGCGCTTTTTACCCTAATCTGAATAACTCAGTGTTGAAAGATGGAAAGATGGGTATTTAAACTTTATTGCTAAAAATATTATCATGTGTTCAAATTTGCGCAGCTTAGGTAAGCGATTCGAGCAAAAAGGCGACTATAGCCGTGCCTTTGCAGCTTATCTTGGAGCTGGTCAGAAAACTGATGTTAATCGTGTACATAGTATCATGAAGATAATTGATTTTGCAAAATGGGCACAAAAAAACCACTTTTACAGGCGGGCTTGCGATCTTCTTGTTGACAATGGATTAAAGACGGAGGCAGAAAAAATGCTCTCTACTGTTTCAGGCCGAGGTCTTGATGCGCTCTATGCAAAAGCACGTCTGCTTGCAGATGCTGGTAATATTAAAGAATCACAAAAAAACCTTGAAGAGCTGGCACGCTTTGGATACAAGGGATTATATCTTGCAGGACTTGTTATGGTAGATGTTTTTCCAGAGAATGCAAAGCGAGTAGCCAATTCTCTCAGCGGAATTCAGATCGAGATGCCAGAGCCTTCAGATGAAGAAAAAGAGCAGAAACTACTCATAAGCGGCACCGATCCATCTAAAATGGCAAGGGATATGTCTTCCATGCTATTCTTTCATATGTCAAGCGAAACAGAAGGCTATTATTATGCTCTTCGAATTTACAAAAAACTCGGGCTGGATGAAGAATGCGCAAGGTGCCTGTCCAAGCTGAAAGAAAAAAATGATGACAAATACTTCCTCTTTGGATCAATCACCATGCAAGGTACTGACAATCTCAATGAATCTGGCCACTCCTTTTCAGCATATACGAGGCTAATTGCTGCAATTGCCTGTGGAATGACAGATCAGGTCATAGAGAGCATTGGAAAAGGTTATTATGAAGAGCGGCATGGAGAGCGCTATCAATTATTTTTCGAAATTTTGTGCGAAATTGAAGACTATCTGCCGGAATTTGCTGATTTTGAATCTCTTCGGAGCATCCAGTGTGCAATGCTTAGTGCAAGGGCAGAAGTAACCAAAACAGAGGAGGCAAAGCTTGCTGAAATAGAAAAGCTTCTTGAAAAAGGCGATCTACTTTCGCTGCAAGTTGCACGAATTAAGGCAGGAGAAGTGAAATTCACCTATACTGAGACTGACTATACAGAATGTCTTCTTCGCATAGCAGATCACGCAGTTACTGATTCATCTACAGGAGCACAGAAACTTGCTGGTGAAATCTACCAGGATCGTGCAAAATATGATAGGGCAATACCATGTGCCAGAAGTCTTCTTGAAGCAGGAGAAATTGATGATGCAAAAAGTTTATTTTCAAGAATCGGAAATGGCCTGAGCTATGCATCAAAGCGCGAAGAAGTCGATAAACTCGCAGGAGATCTGGAAGAGCAGTGGCCAAGAGTATCTTTGGAATTATATAAAGCATCATTAAACAATGAAGGAATTATGCGCACAGCAAAGAGATTGCTGGAAACTGATCAGATAAATGAAGTAGCAGAAGCAGCCTGGGGTATCAGTCTTGCAGACAAGAAAAGCATTGAGATGCGAAACGCTCTGCTTCAGCTCGAATCATTTGGAGAGAATGGCAAAGATCTTGCCCAGGGAATCCGGCTTGAGATGCGGGTTCCTGCTGTTTTCGTAGCAAAATAGATAGCTATAAAATAGCAAAAGCCATGAATCATTTCATGAAATCATATCTTCTGTTATTTATTTTACTTGCAGGGATTTTTGGATGCACACAAACTTCTGAACCATCTGATATTGTTGAGATCAATGATTCCCCTCTGCCAGAATCAAATGCTTCTGAGCCTAAAGTTGCTCCAAAACAAAATCTCACTGAAATTCCTAGTCAGCTGGTCAATCCGGCAGATCTGAAATATCTAGGTGCTTTCAGGCTTCCTGGAGCCTCAGGAGGCTCAAGCTGGCAGTACAGCGGATATGCAGCAGCCTATTATCCAGAAGGCGATCCGGATAGTTCTGATGATTATCCTGGCTCAATCTTTGCAGTGGGGCATGATCATCACCAGCAGGTATCTGAAATTTCAATTCCAACCCCAGTTATCTCAGACAACTTTGAAGATCTCAATACAGCAACAACCCTTCAGGAATTCTCAGATATTACCGGAGGGATGTTCGGAGAGCTTGAGATTCCAAGGGCAGGCCTTGCATATCTTCATGCCCAGGGAAATCAAAATGCCGGAAAATTATATTTCTCGTGGGGAGCGCACTATGAAGATGAGCGAAATCCGTCTTTTGGATGGAGCGAGCTTGACCTGTCCAATCCGCAAGCTGCAGGCCCATGGCATCTGAGCAACTTCAATGAGTATACTACAAATGATTACATGTTTGACATTCCAGAAAACTGGGCAGCTGAAAATACTCCTGGCCTGCGCCTTGCAACAGGAAGATTCCGCGACGGTCTGTGGTCTGGACGTGGACCTGCACTCTATGCATACGGCCCATACAATGAGGGCAATCCGCCGGCTTCAGGAAGCAGGCTCGAGATGGTAACTCCGCTTCTTCTCTATGGAGAGCATGCAGGGGATGACATGCATGTTCAAAGTGACCAGTCAATGGCAATGGATTATTTTGCAGAATCTGATGAGTGGTCCGGCGGATCATGGCTTACAACAGAAGAAAAATCAGCAGTAATAATTGTCGGGACCAGGGGGGTTGGAAATACCTGGTATGGATTTTCAAACGGAGTTGTCTATCCCGTAGATGGAACAGGTGATGAAGTCTATCCAGATGTTCCGGACTGGCCGCATGATGCGCGAGGCTGGTGGTCTGATGATATAGAAGCTCAGATCCTCTTCTATGATCCTGCAGATCTTGCAAAGGTTGCAAAAGGCCAGATGAAAACATATGAGCCGCAGCCATATGTCATAATGGATCTCAACGAGTACCTCTATGATCCTGGCTATGACTATGAGCGAGGAAAGATGTATTCTCTTGGAGCAGCCACCTTTGACCGAAGCAATGGTATTCTCTACATATTTGAGCGATTGGCAGATGAGGATGAGAAGAGCATTGTTCATGTATGGGAAGTGGAATGATCCCCAACAGTTATAAATTTCCCGTGTTTAGCAGTTGTTATGTTCCTTGATTCAGGCATTATTGCCTATCCTGTTGATGCACTTGTTCTTGTTGGAGTCATATTCATTCTATATGGTGTTCTCATCTCCCTTATGAGAATAATCAAGATAGAAGGAAGAAGGTGCAAGAACAGATTTCATGAATATGAGAATACAAAGAGAATATTTATCCAGAAGCTGATCTTTGGTCTTGATTTCTTTGTTGCTGCGGATCTTTTGCGTCTGGCATTTGTGTCTGGATTTAATGAAATAGTTGAAATTGCGCTCATAGTCACAATCCGAACAGTGCTCAGCTGGTCCCTATCAAAAGAAGTTCATCTTCACGAAGAAAAGATGAAATGATCAATTATCTCTTCAATTTTTTTTGCTCTTGAAATCTTATTCCTGATTCTGCTGGCATTTTTCACTCCAGTTGCAAAGCTAAGTGCTTTCAGCTTGACATGCTTGAGCTTCGGCTCCTCTTCAAATTCCTGAAAAACCCCTACGTATTCCCTGAGCAGGGATAATTTTTCTTCATCTGTCTCTGGCTTTTTGTCCTCAAACAAAAGCGGGTTTGACATTGCAGCGCGGCCAACCATAAATGAATCGCAATATTCTCTTCTGACATAATCTTCGCCCTGGCCTTTGGATTCTATATCTCCGTTTCCAATTACTGGAATGTCTATCTCTGATTTTAATGATCTTATAAGCTCCCAGTCTGCCCTTCCGCCATATCCCTGTTTAGGAGTTCTGGCATGAACAACGATGAAATCTGCTTCTGCCTTGATTATTTCCTTGCACAAATCGATTGTCTGCTCAAGATTGTTCTTTATCCTGATCTTGACGCTTACCGGTTTGTCTGTATTCTTTCTCATCTCTACTACTGCCTCTCTTATCTTTTGCGGGTATGCAAGCATTGCACTTCCGCCCCCGCTTTCCATTGTTCTTGTTGACGGGCAGCCGCAATTCAGGTTAAACCAGGCGAGGAATGGTTTTTCCCTCTCTATTATTTCACATGATTTTCCTATTGTCCCCGCATCGCTTCCAACTATCTGAAGCCCAAGATTCTTCTCTTCTTCTTTTGCATCAACAATTCCCAGCTTTCCCTGAATTATTGCCATTGAATTTACAAGGGGCACACAAGAAGCCGCAGCGCCATGCCTCTGGCAAAGAAGCCTGAATGCAAAATCCGTATACTCATCTATTGGCGCTAGGTAGCTCCTGTGAATCATCATCTATAATCAGTTACAATCTATAAAAAATAAGCGGGGCTGAGAGAGGACGCATGAAGTCTGGCTTGCATGTGTTATTTACATCGGCACTTTCCTTCCAAATGGTGTTTTTCCAAGCTCGATATTCAGGCTCCGATAGTCGGTTTCCCTATAGTGAGGCCCTATAGAAAGAATCTCAACATTTATCGGATCACCGCTGATCCTACCAAGCTCTCCTTGCATCCCCATAACTCTTGACACCATTCTCACAGTTCCTTCCTCTCTCATATATATCCCCCGTTAATTAATATGCAATATGATCTATTTATATGTTTTCTAAAAAAAGATGTGTAATTTCACAAGATTACTGAATTTATGTTGTAAATTTCTTAATGAATTCAAGTATCATTGAGGAAAAGTCACTGTTTTTATCATTTTTAAACGTTTTTTGCGACTTCATATTAAAGATTTTTAAAGCAATACTTCCTAATCCTGACGATGATATCTCTTGAACTTGCATTTGCAATTGTTCCCGGCCTGATCCTCTTTCTCTATGGAATCGAACATTTCAGCAGAGAAATACAGAAAATCGCCGGAGAGCAGTTCCGTGTAATTCTGGCAAAACTGACTTCCAATCCTGTAAATGGAGCTCTTCTTGGAGCAGTAGTGACTGCAGTTGTGCAGTCCAGCACTGCTACAACTGTCATATCTGTCGGTCTTGTTGATGCAGGAATCATTACATTTACCCAGAGTCTTGGAGTAATCATCGGTGCAAACATCGGAACCACGCTGACAGCGCAGCTCGTTGCGCTTAAGCTTACCTCAGTATCTCCGTTTTTCATTCTGCTTGGATTTGTCCTGAGCCTGTTTGGGAAAAAATACAGGTTTTTAGGCAAGCCGATCTTCTATTTCGGACTTGTATTCTTCAGTCTTCATCTGATCTCAGATGCAATTGATCCTGTAAAGACTGATCCGAGCATCCTCACTCTCTTCTCTCAGTTTTCAAATATCTACGTGGCAATTGCAGCAGGATTCCTGTTTACTGCGCTTGTCCAGTCAAGTTCAGTTACAACTGGTCTTGTCGTTCTTCTGGTAGGTGGAGGATTGCTTTCACTGGAGCAGGGAATTCCACTGGTTATGGGAGCAAACATCGGAACAACACTGACATCTTTCCTGGCTGCCCTTAAGATGGACCTCCATGCAAAGAGGGCAGCATTTGCGCACTTTATCTTCAATTTTGGGGGAGTTTTAATCTTCATTCCGTTTGTCTTTGCATTTTCCGGATTCGTAGAGTCTCTTGGAGGATCTGCCGCACAGCAGATGGCAAATGCTCATCTTATCTTCAACTTAATTGCTGCGGTTATTTTCCTTATACTTATCTATCCGTTCTCTTCCTTGGTAAAGAGAGTGATCAAGGGAAAGGAAGATGAGATTCTCTTCAGGCCAAAATACCTTATGGAAAAGCTTCCTGAATCAAATGATGAGGCAATTGAGCTCATTGAAAAGGAGCTTCGCTATTCTCTTGATGTCACCCAGAGTATCTTTGACTGCTCAATCGAGATGCTCAAAAGCGGAAAAACAAATATGTCCAGGGTATCAAAACTCGAATCACTGAATGATTTCCTGGATGATCAGATCGGAGCTGCCATCACTACCCTCTCAAAGAGGGGCCTTTCAAGGAAGCTTGCCAGAAGGCTTGTCCTCATGGTCCGCATCTCAAATGCAAATGAGCAGCTTGGAGATTTTGCAAAGCGCCTTGCAGTGGATTCAGAAAACCTCCTTGATTCCAGATTCGTCTTATCTAAAAAGTCAATCTCTGCAATCAACCGGACCTATTCAAAGTTTTCAGAAAATCTGAAGCTGCTCTCTGCCTGCGCTCCTTATCTCAATGAGTCTGAGCGGAAAAAAATCCGTGCAAATGACAAGATACTTCGAGATATGATCACCCAAAACTACAAGGACCATCTAAAGAGGATTTATTCGCAGAAAACATATGCTTCATCTGCTTTTGTTGATTTTCTGGCCGGACTGGAATCATCCAATGCAAAATTGCGCGAAATCCGCAAATTCTCGGAAATCTACTCCAGAACAAAGATTTAAATTCTTTGACAGGTTTTTAGATTTACAATTTTTCCACAAAAGAGAGGTGAAAACATGGAAGAAACAACTCAACCGCAAATGGAACAACCAAAGATGGAAGGCCCTGCACCAGAGCAAACAGAGCCAGCAGTACAGGTAGAGCCGCCAAAGGAAGTACCAGGAAATCCAAGACCAAGAGATGACAACACTGTTTTTGTCGGAAAGAAAGGTACTATGGGTTATGTACTTGCTGTAGTGACTCAGTTTAACAATGGGGCTACTGAAGTCGTTGTAAAGGCAAGGGGAAAACTCATTTCAAGGGCAGTGGATGTCGTTGAAATTGTAAGGCACAGATTTATGCCAGATGCAAAAATAGACCAGATCCACATCAGCACCGAAGAGCTTACTTCTGAAGATGGCTCAATGAGCAAAGTCTCATCAATTGAAATTAAAATCCAGAAATAAATTTTGGTGATTTTTTGAAAGGGGTCCTCGATAAACGGGGAATAATACTTGCACTCTTCTTTGGTGCAATTCTCTTTTTCTTCGGAGGACCCAGTTATCTTCTTCTTATGCTTATCTTTTTCACGCTTGCAATTGCTGTGACCAAGTATGAATATGAGATCAAGCGCGACATGGGCCTCTATGAGCACGAGCGTGGTTGGGAAAACGTCTTGTCAAACGGCCTTCTCCCATCAATCCTTGCATTTCTAAGTCCATTTATCGGACCAATGCCGTTTATCGGATCAATGGCCGCTGTCATGGCAGACAAATTCGGCTCTGAGATAGGGGTTCTTGATGCAGGGGATCCCATCTGCATCCTGACTTTGAAAAAGGTCAAGCCTGGAACAAGCGGTGCTATGAGCAAGATCGGAACAATCGGTTCTTTTGCAGGAGCAGGCGCAATCGCATTTGCAGCCATCTTTATCTTTAATCTCACTCCAACAGACGCACTAATCCTGGCATTTGCTGGACTTGCAGGATCAATTGTCGATACCCTATTCGGCGTTTTCGAGGAAAGGGGATTTGGGACAAAAGGAACTACCAACTTCATCTGCTCTATTGTCGGAGCTCTGATTGGATACTTTTTAATAGTTTGAATTCCTAATCTGCTAGAAGGTTATCCTATGAAAGCATTTATTCTGTGCGGCGGAGAAGGAACGCGCCTCAGGCCATATACTTACGAGACTCCAAAACCATTGCTAAAAATTGGCAAAAAGACAATACTGGATTATGTGATTGGGAATTTACAGAGAGGGGATATAGAAGAATACATACTTACAGTTGGCTATCTTGCAGATCAGTTTGTTTCCTATGTGGGTGATGGATCATCCCTTGGAGCAAACGCATTGCGATAAAAAATGTTGAATACGATCTGGTTATTAATTTGGAAGATTCCTTTGAAACGGCATTATTCCTTAATGAGATCAAATACAAGGAATTGTTTGGTGTTTACCTTGA
>CAZYZZ010000034.1:8432-9786 GCA_964651995.1 Microcaldota archaeon | reverse complement strand
AACATAAACTGTCTTTATCTCAGAGAACTCATCTATTCCGTGGATTCCGCCTTCTCTTGTGTTTCCTGTCTTTTTTATTCCTCCAAATGGAAGATGCACCTCTGCTCCGATGGTGCTTGAATTGACATATGTAATTCCGGTTTCAACCTCTTCAATTGCCTTGAATGAATTTTTTATGCTCCTGGTGTATATCGAAGAGCTAAGCCCGTAATCAACATCATTCATTGTCCTTATTGCTTCATCTATGTTTTTCACTTCGATTATGACAACCGTAGGTCCGAATATCTCCTCGCGCGCTATTCTCATGTTTTTCCTGACATCAGTAAACAGTGTCGGCTGATAGAAGAATCCAGGCCCCTGCCTCTTCTTTCCACCGCAAAGCAGCTTTGCTCCTTCTGAAATTCCTATTTTGGTGTAATTGTGGGTTTTTTCCACTGCGCTTTTGTTAATCAGAGGCCCCACATCTGTTTTTGAATCAAGTCCGCTTCCTAATCTTAATTTTTTGATTCTTGCAAGGAGTTTTTTCTCAAGTTGTTTTTTCACATCCTTGTGTACTATAACTCTGGAAGCTGCAGTGCATCTTTGTCCAGTAGTTCCATATCCACCCCAGATGATCCCATCCACTGCAAGATCCAAATCAGCATCATCCATGACAATTATGCCATTCTTGCCGCCAAGCTCAAGCCCGACCTTTTTTATTCCTGCATTTTTGATTATGTATTCTCCTGTTGGAACTGATCCTGTAAAGGAGATTCCAAAGACTTTGTTGCTTTGGATTATTTCATCTCCGACAGTGGATCCAGGACCTGTTACGAAATTTACGACGTCTCTTGGAACCCCTGCCTCATACAGAATTTCAACAAGAGTAATGGCACAGAGCGGGGTATCGCTCGATGGCTTGAATACTATCCCGTTTCCGCATATCAATGCTGCTGAAAGTTTCCATGCCGGAATTGCAAATGGGAAATTCCAGGGGGTTATAAGCCCGACAACTCCAAGAGGCCTTCTTATAGTCATGCAGAACTTTTCCCTCAGCTCAGATGTTGTTGTATGACCAAACAGCCTTCTTCCTTCTCCTGCCATGTATTCAAAGACATCTATTGCCTCCTGAACATCTCCAAGAGCCTCTGGAAGGACCTTGCCCATTTCCATTACCAGTAATTTTGCAAGTTCCTTCTTTCTTTTTTTGAGTATCTGTGCAACATTGAGAAGAATGTCTCCACGCTTTGGAGCAGGAACCCTGCTCCATTTTCTGAATCCAGCCTCTGCAGCCCTTATCGCATCCTTCATATCCTTTCTCGTTCCTTCCTGAAATCTTGCAATAGCTGCTCCTGTTGCTGGATTTATTGTTTCA
>CAZYZZ010000034.1:0-8422 GCA_964651995.1 Microcaldota archaeon | reverse complement strand
AATGTTTTGCCAGAAGAAGATTTTCTTTTTTTGCCTCCGATATAAATTGGATATTCCTTCATGTTATCGAACCCCCAATACTCCTCTCCATATCAATGATTATAATTGTATGTTGATTCGCAATTCTATATATTCTTTCACAAAAAATGAACTAAGACTTTTTGACAATAGCTTCTTCCAAGTCTTTTCTCAATCTAAGGACATTTGTTTTTCCTATCTGTTCTTTTTCTATGACTCCTCTTCTGATCAACCTCTCGATAACCCTGTGGGCCTTTACTTTCCCAACTCCCTCGATCCTGGAGAGTTCAGACTGAAGGACTTTGCCTTTGTTCTCAACAATTTTGGCGATGATCTTTCTTTCACTTGGCTGCAGCAAGCTCAGCCAGGCTTTTGTATCATCCTCTTGTGGAATAGGGACCTCGATTTTTCTTTCAAAGTAGAAATAGGATGTAACAACTCCTATGAGAAAACCGAAAAGAAGTAGTGCGGGGATATTGCTTATTACGCTCTCAAGGTATTGCTCGTGCTGGCAGTTGCCGTCTACAATGCAGATAGAAGGGGTTCCCTGCTCGAAGAGCTTTGGAACATAAAAAATTATCATGATAAAAATTGCAAGGGTAACAAGCCCTGCAAGAGCTTTCTTGTTTTTCTCCATAATGTTTTGTAAACTGCCTAAATTTTATAAAGTAGCTGGCTTGGTTTCAAAAAGTGAAACTATGGTTTCGCTCATTGTTATATATGGTTTCAGTCCTGCGGACAAGCGGTGAAATCATGAATGATGTTCAAAATGATGGAAAAATAACAATTCAAAAAAATGCCTTATATGGTATTGTTATAGCAGGCTTTGCTGTTCTGGTTGTTTTGTATCTATTCAGCACAGGCTTTGGAAATTCTGCTGCAGCAGACAGCCAGCAGCCTGCAGGTCCAGCCGCAATTGAGCAGCCGACTAATGCAGTGCCCTCAAATGCTCAAAATCAAGACGGCAGCGGAATCGTGTCTCTGATGGACGATGATATGAAAAAAGGGTCTGATTCAGCACCTTTGGTGTTAGTTGAATTCTCTGACTTTGAATGTCCTTTCTGCGGCAGGTTCTCGTCACAAACCCTCCCCTCAATAATCACTAACTATGTTGATACAGGAAAACTCCAGATAGTCTATCGTGATTTTCCCCTGGGGTTCCATCCAACTGCCCAAAAGGCAGCCGAGGCAACTGAATGTGCAGATGATCAGGGAAAAGGCTGGGAGATGCATGATAAGATATATGCGAACCAAGGGCAGGTAGGCTCAACACAGGCTGCTGCAGTATCAACATTCAAATCCTGGGCAGTTGATTTAGGTTTGGACTCAGCTGCTTTTGATAGCTGTCTTGATTCTGGAAAATACGAATCAGAAGTTCTATCAGATGCAAGCGATGGCGCTGCTGCTGGGGTCAGGGGAACTCCTGCATTCCGTCTTGGAAGGCGCGATGGAGATCAAATCGTTGAAATAAGCGGAGCTCAGCCTTACGAGGTTTTCGAAGCAAATTTCGAACAATTGTTGCAGTAGAGGTGATATCTATGTATAAAATTCTTTTATCTATTTTTTCAATTCTTTTGCTTTTTGGCTGCACTTCCAATCACACAGTAAGTGCTCCTGTAGAACAAATTCCGCAAGCCGGATCTTCTGACAGTGTTGCAATCTCGCTCTCCGATGTTACTGAAACAGTCAAGCACTATCAGTTTGATGCAGGCGGGGTCACTGTAAAGTATTTTGCTGTCAGGGGTTCGGACGGGGTAGTTCGAACTGCATTTGATGCATGCGAGGTCTGCTACAGGGCAAAAAAAGGATATACTCAGGTTGGAACTGATGTACGATGTAACAATTGCGGGCTGAGCTTCAGCATTGATGAGCTTGGAACTGCAAATCGTGGAGCCGGCTGCTGGCCAGCACATCTTCCCAACGAAGTTATCGGGGATAAGGTTTTGATCAAGAAATCGGATCTGGAATCCGGAGCATATCTCTTCAGCTGATGGTGATCTGATGAAAAAAATATTCAAAATTGACGGTATGCATTGCAAATCCTGCAAGTCTCTCATAGAATTAGAACTTGGTGATCTTGATTTTGTGGATTCTGTGCGTGTTTCTCTTGAAGATGAAATAGCAGACATTGATCTTCAAAAAGATAAGCTCAAGACCGTAATTGAAACCATAAACAAACTTGGTTTTTCTGCCAGGGTGCTCGAATGAAGAAAATAAGGCTCAAGACCAGGGGCATGGAATGCCACTCATGTGCCCAGTCTATAGAGGCTGCGATCAAAAGACTTGATGGGGTCAGTCATGTAAAATCAAATTACCAGGATGAGATGACTGAGATTGAGTTTGATGAGGAGAAGGTAAATGAAAAAGCCATCCACAACAAGATTAAGGAATTGGGCTTTACTATCGGAGACGATCCCTCAGTGCCTTCACGGTTTGGCAGTTTTGCAATAGCACTTGGAATAATTACCATTCTTGCCAGTGTCTATCTTCTAATTAGAAATGACATTGATTTTGATTTTAACAATATAACTATGGAAGCTGGATTCGCAGCACTTTTTATCCTGGGATTCTTTACAGGGTTTCACTGCATTGGAATGTGCGGCGGATTTGTTCTGTCGTATACGAAAAATCTCAAAAATCCAGGAGACCTGCTTCCTCACATCCTGTATGGTTCTGGGAAAACGCTATCCTATACAGTATTTGGGGCATTGTTTGGCCTTGTTGGATCATTCATAGCATTTACCATAGAGCTTCGGGCAGGGGTCGCGATTTTTGCCGGATTGTTCCTGGTTCTCTACGGGATAAATATGCTGAATCTTATTCCAGCTCTTCGAAAAGCACAGCTTAGGCTTCCTCCAGTAATTCCGTTAAGGTGGAGGAAAAATCACGGGCCACTGGTTACGGGCCTTCTCAATGGATTGATGATTGCCTGCGGGCCGCTCCAGGCACTCTACATATTTGCTGCCGGGACAGGAAGTCCAATTGCAGGTGCCCAGGCATTGTTCTTCTTTGGCCTTGGAACTCTTGCTCCTCTTCTGACCTTTGGTGTCGTATCCAACTTCCTGAGCGCTGCATTTTCACGCAATATAGTGAAATTCTCAGGTATCTTAGTGATCATCCTTGGTTTGGCAATGGCAACAAACGGACTTAACCTTCTCGGTGTTGGGATTTTGCCTTCCGATTCTCTGGAAAACGATACACAGATAAATATCACACTATCAGAGGATAATTATCAGGTCATAAAAATGGAAGTAAACCGATATGGCTGGGAACCAAACAGTTTCATACTAAAGAGCGGGGTTCCTGTCAAATGGGAAATAGATGCAAAAGAACTCAATGGATGCAATAATGAAATTATTGTTCGGGAATTTGATCTGGATATAAAGCTTAAACCCGGGCTCCAAACAGTTGAATTCACTCCTGAAACCGAAGGCACGATCAGATGGAGCTGCTGGATGGGTATGATTCCAGGACAGTTTGTCGTCCTTGATGATATTGATACTAGCAAATCCGAAGCAGCAGGACAAGCAGAAGCTATTGTGCCTGAGCTTCTGCCTGCCGGAGGCTGCGCTGGAAGCTGCGGCGGCTCATGCAATGGTGGCTGCGGGTGTGGTGGATAGGATGAAGAAGACAAGAATATCAGTTGGAGGAATGCACTGCGCAAGCTGCGCTCTTAATATTGAAAAAACCCTGAAGAAAACCAAGGGAGTAAAGCAGGCATCAGTTAATTTCAGCATCGCAAGAGCAAGCATTGAGTTTGATGAGGCTTCCATCGATGAAAAAAGACTAATTGATAAAATCGAAAAAGCCGGATTCACAGCAACAGTTTATGAAGAAAAAATAGACAGTGAAAAGCAGGCGCGGGAGCAGGAGCTTGGCTACTTCAGAGAAATGTCCATCATCAGCTTTATCTTTGCGCTTCCTGTTTTTGCAATTGCAATGTTCATGGTTCCGGTTCCAAATGCCCCTTATATCCTTTGGCTTCTTTCAACTCCTGTCCAGTTCTACGTCGGCAGGCATTTCTACAAAGGTGCATGGAACGCGCTTAAAAACAGAAATGCGAATATGGACAGCCTGATTGCAATCGGAACAAGCGCAGCTTATTTCTATTCTGTATTTCTCATACTCTCAGGTGCATCTGAAACATACTTCGAAAGTTCTGCAGTTCTAATTACTCTGGTCATGGTTGGAAAATACCTTGAAGCAGTTGCAAAGGGAAAGGCAAGCTCTGCAATTAGAAAACTTATGGAGCTCTCTCCGAAAAAAGCCCGAATTCTGAAAAACGGCAGGGAGGTTATGGTTGATTCTGCAGCTGTTCTAAAAGGCGATGTCCTTCTTGTAAAGCCCGGAGAAAAAATTCCTGTTGATGGAATTGTGGTAGATGGGTATTCCAGCGTTGATGAATCCATGATAAGCGGAGAGTCAATTCCAGTTGAAAAAACAGTCAAGTCGTTTTTGGTCGGAGGAACAGTAAATAAGAACGGCTTACTTACCTTTGAAGCTACCAATGTCGGATCAGAAACCACCTTGGCGCACATAATAAAACTTGTTGAAGATGCACAATCGAAAAAAGCCCCTATCCAGAGATATGCTGACAAGATTTCATCCGTGTTTGTTCCCTTGGTTATTCTGATTGCTCTCTTAACATTCGGGGCTTGGTACTTTGTTCTTGGATCAACACTATCATTTGCACTCATACTCTCTGTATCTGTCCTGGTTATTGCATGTCCGTGCGCTCTTGGCCTTGCCACTCCGACTGCAATAATGGTTGGGACAGGACTTGGAGCCAGCAATGGGATATTGATCAGAAATGGGGAGATCCTTGAGAAGGCCCAGAAGGTTCGCGCAATTGCATTTGACAAAACCGGCACCATCACAGTCGGAAAACCGGAGATTGTAGGAGTAAAATCTATTATGGAAAATTCACTGGAACTGGCATATTCCCTGGAAAGCGGAAGTGAACACCCTCTTGCAGAATCATTTGTCCGCTATGCCAAAAATAAAAGAATCAGGAAAAGCAAAGTTACTGGTTTTGAAACGATTCCAGGGAAGGGGATCATAGGCAAAATCAAGGGAAAGAGCTGCGCTCTTGGGAACCTTAAACTTATGAAATCCTATGTCCCTCTGATTGACCAGGAGATTCTTGATTGGAAAGATGCCATGGAGGAAAAAGGAAGTACTGTGGTGCTATTGTCCTATGGCAAAAAGCTTGCCGGCGCATTTGCAATTTCTGATAAGATCAGAGATGATTCAAAAGATGCAATTTCGATGCTGAAGAAAAGCGGCCTCACTACTTATATGATAACTGGCGACAATGAGAGGGTTGCTGCTGCAATTGCCAAAGAAGCAGGGATTGATGAGTATTTTGCCGAGGTTCTTCCAGGGGACAAGGCAAAAATCGTAGAGCAGCTTAAGAAAAATTCTCCTGTTGCAATGGTTGGTGATGGGATCAATGATGCGCCTGCACTTACAATGTCTGATCTTGGGATTGTGATGGGCTCTGGAACTGACATTGCAATTGAATCTGGGGATATAATTCTCATGAAAAATTCACTTGCTGATGTCTACGCTGCAATAAAGCTTTCAAAAGCAACAATGAGCAAGGTAAAACAGAATCTTTTCTGGGCTCTTATCTACAATACGGTTGGAATTCCTATTGCTGCCGGGTTCCTTTTCCCATTCGGAATTCTTCTCTCTCCGATGATTGCTGGTGGCGCAATGGCACTCAGTTCAGTGTCTGTTGTCACCAACTCGATCCTTCTCGGGCGAATCAGATTGAAGAATCCCAAAGAGAAGACTTTAAAAGATCAAGACTAAACACACTATAAGTTAAGGTACAGAAATACCTCTGCAAAGTTGATCACATGGAAGATGAAGATTTGAATGAAGCTATCCGCGAATGCGCAAAAATCGTTGAAGAAAAATGCAAAAAACGTCCATATCTGATTGTCATATCAAAAGCAAACCTTGGTTATGCATCTGATGGTGACAAGAAAAAGGGACTTCTCAAGGGAAACTGCACATACATGTACTATTCCAAGCCTCCTCTTGGAAGGGACGGGGTGAGCAGGTCACTGGTCGATGGTGCAAAGGCTGCAATTGGTATGGCAGAGAACAAGAACTCTCCGTCTACAAAAGAAACAGGTAAGAAAGAAGGTACAAAGAAATAAGCAGAATCCCAGCCTTCTTGTCTATTTTTTCCCTCCATGCAAAAATGCTTACAGTGACAATAGATACGAAGACCACATATAGTGCGACCGGCTCTATTATTCCTTGGCTGATTTCAGTTGGGAATAACAGCGGCCCTATTCCAAGTGCAAGCGTGGCGTCTGTTAAGTTGCTTCCCATAAGGTCACCGAGAAGTATGCCATAATTCCTTTTCCGCAGAGCTGCAAGCTCCACAGAAAGCTCTGGCAGAGAGGTTCCAAGTCCGATTGCGAAAAAGCTGATGAAATACTCAGGCATACCGACCATTGTGGAAAGCTTGATGACAGTTTCGACTATTACTATCGCACCGATTACTACTCCTATTAGTGAGGCCACCAGCAAAGCCAGTGTTTTTGGCAGTCCGTTCTTCAGGTGGGATAGATCGATGTTCTTGGTTCCGCATTCCTTGCAGCTCAGTTTTGTTGTTGCCGCAAGAAGCACGATATATGTGAGTACAAGCATGGCTGCATCTGCCTGATCAAGATTTCCATCCAGGACAACAACGGCTGCCATTGCGACTGCTATTGTGGCAGCACCACCGAGCACAAGTACATTTCTTCTTGTTCCCTTTACAGTTCCTCCAATAATTGTTACCAGTCCAAGAACAAGGGAGATCTGCGCCAGGCATGAGCCAAGGGCATTTCCAACATTAATGTCTCCATGGCCGGTGTACGATGAGAATATGGAGTTTGCAATTTCCGGCATGTCTGTTCCTACAGACACCAGTACGACACCTATAATGAGCGGAGGAACCTTCAGGTGCGTTGCTATGTGCGTGGAATATTCTACTGATTTCTCACTAGAATAGTATATCAGGACAAGCCCCGCGACAAGTATTGCCACATCAACTAGCACCATGTCATCTTATGTTGATGGAATGCTTATTAAACCGGCTTTTGAGGAATGTTCACTGATCGCATTAAGCTGTTTCAGATCCGGATCTTTCGCTCTGGATCCCATAATCTGCTGCTTCAGCTGCCCACCAATTTCCGTATTTCTCCTTTATCTTCTCTTCAATTGGCTTGGCCTCTGTGATTGCTCTTGAAACATCCTTCTTTTCTATGAATTCTTTCTCTGCAGTAACTGCCATGTCTCCTGCCATTTTTATGATTCCTGCAAGATTCCTGAGCCGAAGTGTAAGGCCTCTTTCATTGTCGATTTTTCTTGCGATATTCCTTGACTCTTCAAGAAGTAGCATGACCGATGCCCTCTCTGCATGAGGTATCTTTCCATCCTTGAGGATTTCCTGTGCAATGAACTGGTATGTTTTTTTCTGGTTTTCCGGCGTATCGTCCATATGGGCATTCATAAGAACCTCATATCCGTCTCCGCGGATTCTGGACCTAAGCGGGGCAATTATCCTCTTGATGTCATTTATGTTGCAGGCCCCGACAAAGATAAAGTTGCATGGAACTCCTTCGACTCTTACTGCTGCTCCGCTGCTCATAGGGTTTCTTCCGACAATAGGGAATGTTTTGTTCTGCATGGCTGTCAGTATATGCCTTTGGACTTCTCCAAGTGTGGACAGTTCGTCAATAAAGAGCACTCCCTCGTGCGCTTCATGGACTGCTCCGGGAACAACTCTCTGATATGCTGATGTACCAAGGTTCTGGTGCCCTCCATAAGGATCATGCCTGATATCCCCGAGAAGTTCGGTTTCTGTTCCGCCACCTGACTGCACAAAAGTGCTTCTCTTGAGGGGTACAATTATCTTCCTCTTTGATTTCTTTGCAAGCTCTTCAAGTTCCTTCATCTCCTCCTGCTTGAGCATGACAATTCTGCCGTCAGTTGATCTTTCATATATTATTACTTCTTCTTTTCCTGACATTGTCCTTCTTGTTGTAGCAAGCCTTACCTTCTCATTTTCAGGATTCAATCCTGTCTGGGGCGGAAGGCCATATCTGTCAAATAGGTTGTTCTTCTGTGATTTTGTTGCTCCGCATTGCGGACAGATGACTTCTGTAAAAGGACTTAGGGCAGCACATCTTCTGCATCTGAAGCCAAGCCGCTCTGCAACAAAGCTTGGAACTTCTAGTGGAGTGAGCTCCTTGCCGATTTTTGCTTCTCCTGTTTTGTCTTTTTTTATTTGCTTAGCATCTCTGATCTCTACTATGGGTCTATCTGTGTTTTCAGTATTGTCCAGAACAGAAATCTCATACTTTGGCTTTGGAAGAACACTTGCAATTGCCTGTGCGAT
>CAZYZZ010000033.1:0-10156 GCA_964651995.1 Microcaldota archaeon | reverse complement strand
AAGAAGAAAAGGGATTAAAAAAAGCACGAACCTTTTTAAGTCGCACTAGATATATTATTGTGTATGAATTCATGTTCTTCTTTGCGAAAACCCTACGCATTCCGCTCAAAAGCAAAGGCATTTGCACGCGGTTTTCCCTCTCCTCTTCTGGAAGTAGCCAAAGAAGGTTTCCTTGGCAACCACTCCCTGACTTCGAAGCAGGAGCAGAAATATGCAGAGAAGATGCTTATGCATGGTCCGCCAGTGCTGCTTTGCAAAGTTCTTGAGTCTGGCTGCTCTGAAAATACGCAGGATCTTTTTGCAAGGGAAATCCAGGCACATTTCCAATTAAAACTGAGGCAAATGTCTTCTGTTTCATTTAGTATGCACGGGGCAGGCCATCCGCGCGAAGCATTTGTCAATGCCTGCTCTGATGATGCAAAAGAGCTCTCCCGGCTTCGGGAGGGTGTGATCAATGCAGTTGCATCAAAAAAAGTTACCTCCATCAGAGCCCAAAATGATCTTGCCTATCTGTTCCGCACTTATCCCCTTCTGGATAATCTCTTTGCTTCTAAAATAACCTGCCTTCCTGATCAGCTGTATGTTCTTGTCAGCACTTCCCTTCCACCGGAAGTCCTTCGTACATTCTACGGACAATTCCACGACTCTCTAAAGACTCCAAAAGAAGGGAATGCACTTCCCCTCACTCCGTACCTTCACTAGATATACTGGCCGATGTCCCTTCTTTTCATTACAGTTATTATCTGCACAATGGCAAGTATCACGAACGCTATTCCAAGTGCGATGAGGTTGGTTGACGGGTTTCCATCTGTTATGAGGACTATCTTGAACAGATTGGTTATGTGAGAGAGCGGCAATAGCTGCTGCAATGCCTGTGTGTATACTGGCAGCAGGTCCGGAGAGAATATTATGTTGCCCAAAAAGAGCATTGGAATTGCAATGAGGAGCGAAGTTTGTATTGCTGCAGACTCGCTTCTTGCATAAAATCCGATTATTATCCCAACAGAAGCTAGCACCAGCGCAGACATTACAGTCCCAAGCACCACCATCATTATGTTCGATGGCATGCCAACTGCAAAGAGCAAAAGCGCAATGATAAGTATCAGTCCAACCTGCCCAAGGGATATCAGTGTAATTGATGCGATCTTTGCAACAACTGCATTTCCAAGGGCGCCTGGAATCATCAGAAGCCTGACAATTGTTTTTGAAGTTTTTTCCCGAACAACACTTATCGAAGCGAGCAAAAAACACGAGAACATAAGTGAAACTGCAATCACTCTTGGCAGAATGAAATCCACAAAGCTGTTTCTCACATATTGGTTTTCCACTTTTACAGAAAGCGGCGCTGCAATTGTTTCCGGATCCTTTGCTGTCTGAGCTGCAACTGTCCCCTGAAGCGAATTAATAAGTGCATCTACAGAACCTGTCTGCTCAAGAACCTCCTCGAGCGTGCCGTCTATCTCATTTGTGGTTGAGTTTATCTCAGAAAATAACAATTTTAGCTTGGTGATTGTCTGCTTTGATTCAATCAAGGAAGAGTCCAGTGCCGAAAGCCCGTCCAGCACTTCTCCAAGGGTGTTGCTTTGATCTGCCTTTACCTGGCCCAATTCAACTCCATAGTCTTCCAGAGAACTCCTAAATGACTGCAAAGTATCATTCAGAGACTCCAGCTCCAGGATCTCTTCTTCAATGTCATCTGCCTGCTGCACGCTTGTATTTCTCAATGATTCAAGAGTGGCAATATTTATCTCAAGAGCTGTTGCAGTGAGATTGTCTGATGTCGTGCTTTTTATGAACTCCAAGGCAGATATTGAAGCATCAAGGGCATCTATGGTGTCATTCAGCTCTGCGCTCTGGTCAACCAGCTTTGCATGAGTCTCTCCAACAGTATCAATCGAATGGTTTACTGCAAAGCTTGCATTATACAGGAAGTCTTCGCTTTTATTCAGGAAGCTGGAATCATTCTGCTCTGCTATCTTATCCTGCATCAACACTATCTCGTCTGCTGCACTGTCAAGCGAATCCTCCAATTTCCCAATGTCAATATTGCTCATGTTCTCCTGGATCTTTACCAGCTGCGACCTTGTCTGCTCCATCTTTGCCCTGCTCTCATTCAAGTCTTCAGCAAGATCTGCTGCGCTCTGGTTGAGCAAGTACAAATCATCCCATGCTTCTGTTACGTATGATCTTGTTATGTTTGTTGAAGATGCCTGGATAACCGAGCCCATTGCGGCAAGTATCGCTTCCTGAAGTGCAATATCTGAATTATCAACTGCAATTCTAACCTCAGAGCTGCTTCCCGAGCCCAGCGCTGCTTCAAAATCCTCAGGCACAATGATTACTGCCCTAAGCTGGCCATCCCTGAAATCCGTCATTGCAACTTCTTCCGAATCATAATTGATGAGGTTGAATGCCTGAGACTGGTTCAAATCTGAGAATAATACTGATGAAAATGATGTGTTTGTCGGGCCAACTACTCCCACCGGAAGCCCCTGGATTTCAATTGATCCGAATGCACTTCCCATGAACAGCATTACAAAAACTGGGAAAACTATGAGGGCTGCCAGCATTGTATGGTCGTGCATTGTTTCCAGAAGTTCTTTTCTAATCGCATGTAGGATTCTCATAAAAATCACCTTGCTGGCTTTACTAAATGCGCAAACACATCCTCCATCTGCTTCAGCTTGTATTTTTTCTTCAGCTGCGCCGGCGTTCCGCTGGCTACAATCCTTCCTGCAAACATGATTGCAACCTTTGAGCAGAGATATTCTATCTCTTCCATGTAGTGGGATGTTATGATTATTGTCTTTTTTTCTGCCTGCAATTCCTTTATCAGCTTCCAGATGTCCTTCCTGACAACGGGATCAAGGCCTACAGTAGGCTCATCCAGGAAAATGATCTTGGGCTCATGAACCAGGGAGCAGCCCATATTAAGTCTTTTCTTCATTCCGCCCGATAGCTTTGATGCAAGGGAATTTGCCTTGGATGTCAGCTTGATCTGCGATATGATCTTCTTTATCAGGTCCTTTTGTTTTTCTCTTCCAACTCCATACTGCGAGGCGAAAAACTCCAGGTTTTCCTTTACTGTGAGGGTCTCATAAAACGAATCCTGTTGCGTTACAAATCCAACCTCGCGCCGTGCATCCTTTACCCTCCTGCCAAATATCTTCGCTTCTCCTGAAGATGGCTTTAGAAGTCCTGATAGCATATTGAATGTAGTTGTTTTTCCAGATCCATTTGCTCCAAGAAACCCAAATGTCTCTCCTTCATCCACTGAAAATGATATCCTGTCAACTATGATTTTCTCGCCAATTACTTTGGCAAGTTCCTTTACCTCAAGAGCAGGTGCCATGAGTGGATATGGACATATGAGATATAAATGTTTGCTGGGTATTTCTATCAGGTGGGAGATTTGCACGTAGATTTCAAGCACGCAGAATCAAGCATAAAAAAAGGCTCAAAAACATTTTATTTCGCATCCCGGTTCATGGGGCGCGAACTTCGCGATTCTTTTTATGCAGTCTATGCTTTCTGCAGACATACTGACAATCTGATTGATGACAACGAGAACAATCCAAAGCTCCAGAAGATCCTCATCAAACAATGGAAAAAGGAATTTTTGGATGCTTACAAAAATAATTATTCAACAAATCCCATTCTGCATTCATTTGTCTACACAATGAAAAAATATAACATCCCTCTTCGCTACCCGCTTGAACTCATCCGCGGAGTGAAGATGGACATCACCAAAAAAGATTATGCGACATTTGCACAACTTAGGAGATATTGCTACCGCGTTGCCTCTGTTGTCGGAATCATGCTCACTTATGTCATGGGAGTCGGCGACATCTCAAAAGCAAAGAAATATGCCACAAAACTTGGCATTGCAATGCAGCTTACCAATATCCTTCGCGACGTGGGAGAAGATGCCCGACTTGGAAGGGTTTATTTCCCCAAGGATGAGCTTGCCCAGTTTGGCCTTACTCTCAAAGACATCCTCTCTCTTAAGAGGACCAAGAATCTCATCGAATTCCTCAAGTTCCAGATAGAGAGGGCGCGAAGATATTATGCCGAGGCGGTCCGTGGAATCTCGATGCTTCGCAAGGATGTCCGCCCTGTAATCTCTCTTGCATTCACATTGTATCGTGAGATTCTGGGAGTAATAGAAGAAAACGGATATGAAGTTTATTCCAAGCGTGCATACGTAAATATCTTCAGGAAGATCTTCCTATACCTCCGATTAATGTTCTTTGGCTCGTCCATGCCGGTCATGGCGCCCAATTCTAAATAGCTTAAATCATTCCCATTCCTTATTCTCTTATGGATGCTTCAATGCTCAAGTATCTCTTCCAATTAAACCAGGAGAGGTTTATTGATTCAGGTGCAATCTCGAAAATGCAGTCCAAACTGCTCGAGAAAGTAATTGAAAGCGCCAGAACAACAACTTATTATGGGGAAATCCTCCAGAACATTCCAAAAAATGATTTTGCCCTTGAAGATCTTCCGGTAATTGGCAAGGATGATGTTCGCCGCGACCAATCGCTCTTCATCAAAAAAGGATATTCAAAAAAAGACCTCATTGAAGTGAAAACATCAGGCTCAACAGGAAAGCCTACAAAATTTTATCTTGACAGGCCAGCATATTCCTACAGGGAAGCTCTGCGTTTCTTCCTGACTCTTGAAGCAGGTAGATCTCCGTTTGATGTTTTTACCTGGTTCCGCTCGCATGGCTCTCCTCCAGTGCCAAAATACTATTCTAACCTGGGGCTTTACAATTGCCTGATCCTCTATATGACCACTGATGAAGAGAAGAACCTGGAGCATGCCAGGAAATACAAGTCAACTATCTTTGGAGGTTATCCCTCCTCATTGCAGGCTCTTGCCCATACAAACAACCAGCTCAAAGATCCGCTAAAACTCAAATATGTGTTCTCTGGAGCAGAGCTTCTCTCTCCTGCTGCCCGCAAGTTTATTTCTGATTCCTTTTCCTGTCCTGTTTTCAATGCATATGCCTGCTGGGAGTTCGGACCAGTTGCATTCGAATGTCCTGAGGAGCACAATCTGCACCTCAATTCAGGCGCTTGCCATCTGGAGGTCCTGAACAAAAAAGGAAAACCAAAGAAAAGCGGCACTGGGGAGCTGGTTATATCTGGTCTTCAGAACACTGCAATGCCTCTTCTCAGGTATCGTATTGGAGACCGCGGAAGCCTTGGGCGTCCGTGCTCCTGCGGCCGGTCCCACCAGGTGATCAAATCACTCCAAGGCAGGTCAGATGACTGGATTGTTCTTCCAAGCGGAAGAGTTCGCCCTCCGTTTTCCATGAACGTAGGAGTCCAGACAGAAGTAATTGGCGGCACATGGTCCCATCAGCTGGTTCAGGAAAAGCCAGATCTTTTTGTTTTCCGCTATGTTCCGATCAAAAATAGTCTTAGTGAGGAGTCAAAATCAGAACTTCAGCATATTATCCAGACTGCATGCCTGGGCGAGCATGTATCAGTTGAATTCGAAGAAGTAGATTCTATTTCCTCTGGCGAGAGCGGTAAAATACAGCGCATAATCTCAAAGGTAAAGCCACCTAATCGATTTTGAATCTCAAGAGAGCCGCAATCTTTCCAAAACCCTTTAGCTTGGCCCCCGCATCTCCTTCAGAAGAGAAAATTACAATTTCTGCCTTTGCTCTGTCTGCCTGGTCAACTACTGCTTCTGCATTTTTGTCTGTTCGAAGATATTCATCCAAAACAAGGAGCTTTCCAATTGCCTTTGCTTCCACTGCGCGTTTTACTTCTGCAAGGCCGTATACCGCGCCTCCAGATTCCTTGTAAATTTCAGTCAAAAGCTCTTCAACCAGCTTCATCTCAGTCTCAAAGCGCTCTTCCCCCATGATCTTCTCAATCACTCCCCGCTTGAAGAGCTCATTTACCCCATTTCTCTCAGCATAGCTCACACTTTCAAAAACGATTTTCTTGATCAGCTCCGGCTTTCTCTGCTTTATGAAATTCTTCAAATTATCCTTTGCAAAGCCAGGCCCGGCTACAATGAATTTTTCCGGATGGCGTTCGATTTCTGCTACGATCTGGCCGAAATAGGACTGTTCTGACTGCTCATACTTGTCATCTTTCTTGCTTCCACTGTTCCTGAATTCAGCACCGTATTCTACTCCAAATGACCTTAGCATTGCAGTTAGCGCCTTTTCATCATCCATGACAATGATCCTGATCTTTGGCTTTTTGGATTCTTTTTCTGCCTGCTGCAGTCTTTTGATCTGGTGGCCTTTCCAGTTCTTGTAGATCTTTAGCCGGTCTCCTTCTGCAGCCTCTATTGTATGGTGGCGGCCAAGCTGAACATATTCTTCAGGCGTTCCCCATACAATTACTCCAAGAATTCTCAATCTGTTGGCAGTTTTTGAAAATTCGATTCTCTCAGCCTTTATCCTGAGCGTGACCGGCTTTTTCTCTTCCTTTGTTCCGACTTTGTATGTTCTCATGGTTCTGGATTCAACAAGATCGCCCTCGGATAATATCTTTTCCAGATGCCACATATCATCTAGCGTATCTATCTGGAGTTTCATTTCTCCAAGCTTTCTGTCAAAGTGAACAATCCTCATTTGAACCTACCTTTAATATGTTTGTGAATATCAGCTACTAATATGGGGACTAGTATAAAAATGGAAAGCCAGACCATGTGCACTGGCTGTCCCGGCCACTGCTGCAAGATCAATGCCGAGGTCACTGCTTTTGATATTGCCAGGATTGCAATTCTCGAAAAGCTTCAAATCATTGATTTCGTACATGCCTGTGAATCATCTGACGAATATGGATTCAAGGCCCTTGGAAGCAAATATTCTTTTCTCCTGCTCCACAAAAACAATGCCTGCATCTTCTACAATAAAAAAAACGGCTTTGGCTGCTCTATCGAAGAATCCAAACCAAGCGTCTGCTTGTCCTATCCGTTTTCAATAACAAGCGGCATCCCGGTCCTTCGTGATGATGTTCTCTGCCCGCCTGCAAACTTCAGGCTGGCAGACTGGAAAAAAATGTCCAAGAAAACAATTGAGGATTATTTCTGGGAATGGGAGCAGTACCTGCTTATAATGGATGACTGGAATTCCTTTTCAAAAGGAACAGAGAAGCCGGAAGAATTCCTAAAACATGCCCTCTGGTCAATTGAGCGCAGAAAGTCCCCTCTTGGCAGGCTGCATTACCAAGCGCACGTTCTATTCAGGAAAATTCTTTGAGTATATTCTCTAATTTCTCTTCAATGTTGAATCTGTCTGTGATTATGGTGTCATTAACAAGAACCTGTGGGACAAGTTGCTTCGAAGCGCTCAGGTTGTATTTCTCTGCAAACTGCACATATGCTAGGCTTCCATTTGCATTTGCAAGCGAATAATTGACAAACAGAATATTGGGGTATTTGTCCTCGAGCTCTGCTATTGTCCCATAGGTTTCCCTGCATGCTGAGCACCCTGGAGAGTGGAAGAAGTAAACTATCATCGATCCGTTTTCATTTGTCTTATTAAAATCAAAAACCGGTTCTTCCGGAAAAACAGTTTTGCTGTTCATGACGTCACTATGAAGGTCATTGTTTGTTTTATTTTCCTCAATGGCTGCTGTCTGAGCCTCTTCTTCATTTTCTACTGATGGCTCAGGAACCGACGTCTCATTTATTGTTTCGTTTGTTTCCTGGATTTCTGAAACACATCCAGATAATAATAAGAGTAACAGAATCCCACAGTAGAGTCGCATGTCCTCATTCTAGTCTCTGAAGTTTTAATATGTTGGTTGTTGAACCTCACAATTAAATCTTTCTTTTTTATGCGTCTCCACAATTGTTTTTGCAAAACATATATCTATCCCGATTCTTCACGATATCTTGGGGGATGGGATGAGCAAGCTTGTTCTTTTTTTTCTTTTATTTTTTATTGCATCAACGCATTCGGAATTCATAAGGCCATGGGAAAACCAGACTTGGATCAGCAACAACCCATCAATTTATTCCGATGGTATCGAAATCTGGTGGAACGTTCCAGAATTGGACAAATCTCTCAATTCTCTTTCTCTCAATTCTATTTCTGCCAATAATTCTGTTGATTTATATGTTTCAAAAGCCCAGACTCATTTGACTCTTGCCAAAAACAATTCCAACTCTTGTGTCTCTGCTGTTGTCTTAACTTTATTATGGCCGTCATCCTATGCTTCTCCCACACACCCTGCTTTTTTTACGACCTTCACAAACATATTCGATTGTGCAGAGTATCGGTCCAACTGGAAATCTACGGTCGGCTATTCTCTCCAGGCCATTGAAAAAAGTGAAATCACTGCCCTTGAGTCTATTCAGGAATCCCGGGAGGTCCATGAAGAAATCTCCTTTACTGGCATTTGCAATCAGAACTTTTCCTATAGAGACGCAAATTATTGTGATAGTGCATCTGCTGCATTTGTCACTATTGATTCAGGACTGACAGAGGGAGAATTCGGTAGTTATAATCTTTTTCGCAAGAGTTCTGATAGCTTAAGGCAGCAGCTACAACGCCCGACTCCAGACCTCTCTGAAGTGGAGGTTTTACTTAATCTGATCTGGAGCCACGACGGCACAATTCCAAAATTTTCCAATCTTTCTCAGACAGGACTAAGTTTCAAAAAATCCACAGAAAATCGTTTTGATTCTTTAGTTCTCCAAGCAGAAGGAAAGAAAGATTCTTTGGAATCTGAAATGTCCTCTCTTGAGAAGCAAAAACTTCATCTTATCAATCAGGCTCCTGCTTCTTTTGTTGCGCAAAAATCCGGGACTGTTTCTTCTCTTTTCATGGATTTAAAACAACAAAAATCTCTTGCTGATGCTGATTTTCAAATGCATTCTCTGATGCGAGAAAATATCTTTCAAGCCAACTACTTATCTTCTGCAATAATGGGCCTTGATTATACTGACCAGAAATATTCTTCTTTGCTTTTCGAGGGTTCAAACCTATTTGAAAATGCAAAACAAACTGTTTCCCAGCAACGTGCCAATGCCCTAGATCAGATTACTTCTGTTAGTTCAATGGAGAATCCTTCGCCAGAAACTTTGGAACTTCTTGATGGGGCCAAAGAAATTTTTGAGAAAGGAGAAAAAAGCAAACTGCTAGGAGACCAGTTTAACTATTATTCAAAGGCTCTTGTTCTTGCTCGAACTGCAGAGAACAAAAGAAATTATGAAAACGAACTTACAATAAAAACCTCTCTTGCAGAGCTTAAATTGCTAATAGAAAATGCCAAAAAAGATGAAATAAATGTGGTTGTCGAAGAGGAAAATCTTGCCTTATTGACTAATCTTGAGGACTATCAGATAGATGCTCATGTACAGTCGGCCATCAAAACCATCATCTCCAAAGCAAAAATAAAATATGAACAAAGTTTATTGGACAAGAGATCAGAGATTCTAGAAAAGCTTTCTTCTGCCGGTGAGCCTGCTGCAGATCTTTACACTGATCTTGAGATCTATGAGCAGGACATCGTAATGGCCGATATGATCATCTATCCCGAATCTATAGGGGGGCTCAAGGAACTTCGCGATAATTATCAATATCTTGATTCAGAACTTGATCAATATCTTGGAAATGTTGTTGGAAATTCAATGTCCGTAAAAGCAACTCCTGTTTTTTCAGAAGTCCTACTTGATGAGCCAGCTTCCATAACTCTCGATCTAGTGCTTACGAATCCTAAATCCTATGGCGCAAAAAATGTGGAAGTGCCTATCCTTCTTGGCGCTCCAATCTCCTTTCTTTATTCAGACATCCAATTTGGCCAGGATTCTGTCGAAAGCATGTTTTTTGAAGGGGATGATTTGATTCTGGTTTTTGATTCTATAGGTGCATTTGAATCCAAACGTATTACACTAACTAAGAACACTGTGATTGCTCATACTCTCTCAGAGGATCTCACTGCGAATGGGATTGGAAACGATGCTGCATATGTTGCCGGAACCCTGGATTTCGAGCTTGATACTACAGTACCCCGCCTAAAGCCTGACCAGGGTTCCTTTAACATAACTATCGATGGTTCTAGTCCTGATCGGGAACTGCAGGCAGGGAAACATGCTCTTAAATATGAAAAAATAGTTCAGAATGCCTATTCCGAATCAAAAACGAATATCAAAGCTTATCCAATAGGGATAAACA
>CAZYZZ010000032.1:0-10385 GCA_964651995.1 Microcaldota archaeon | reverse complement strand
AGAATGGAAATCTGAAATCAGGCTATGAAGACCGCAAGGGCAAGTTCTATGACTCCGCACTTTATCGAGCAATCTTCCTCAATAACCTGCCTGGCTTTGAGCAGGTCTATTCAACTTCAGACGGCGCTGTCAAGATCTACAAGATCAGCGAGTGATCATGCAACTTCTATTTTATTTTCTGATCCAAATGCAGTCAGCGCATCAATGACTGCCTCTCTTGCTTCATCAGCTTTCTGTTGGTCTACCTGTCCAAATATCCTGCCAAGCAACTTTCTCCTCTTCAAAACATCATATACCCCACGATCAGCCCTTTGCAACTCACTTCTCCTGGTTATCATCATCCTTTCTACTACCATTTTTGAATATTCAACAACTTCCTCATCACTCATATCTTTCCATGATCTATATTTTACCCTATTCGTCTCCTCAAACCCGACCTTACCAAGCAATCCTCTTTTATTCAAAACCTTATACAGTCCAGAATCAAGTTCAAGCATTCTCTTTCTTGAAGTTGCCCTCAGTTCTTCTACTATTTTTATTGCATGTTCAATTAATTTCTCATCACTCATACCATCCCAGTATCTTCGTTTTCTGCGTCTCTTTTGCTTCTCATCAAACCCAACTTCATCTAGTAATCCCCTTTTCCCTAAAACACAATGCAATCCACGATCAGTTCTTTCCAATTCTCCTCTACCATTTATTCCTTTCTCTTCTATCACTCTCTTTGCAAACCCAATAACCTCATCATCACTCATACCAGCCCAAGATCTTCTTTTCGCTTGTTTTTCAACAAACCCAACTTTGCCAAGCAACCCCCTTTTCCACAAAACCTTATACAATCCATTATCAGCCTTCTGCAACTCTCTTTTTCCCTTTATCTCATCTCTTGCCATCATTCTTATTGCAATCTCAACAACTTCTTGGTCACTCATGCCTCTCCATGATCTTTGTTTTACCTCAAACTCAACTACACCAACCAATTCCCTATCTCTTAAAATCTTATATAATCCAGAATCAGCCTTCTCCAATTCACGCTTTCCAGTTATTTTCTTTTCTCTCATCAATCTCCTTGCATAATCGACAATTTCTCTATCACTCATTTTGCTCCACAGTCTTCTTCCGGCAGGATCAGTAGGAACTGCAAGCTGCAAGCCTTCAGCTAGTGGTTCCTGTTTCTTTTCTTTTGTCTTTCCAACCGGAGGCTTCTGCAGCTTTCTCATGCAACTTCAACCTCCGGTTTTTCATTTGCAAACTTTGTCAGCGCATCGATGACATCTTCTCTTGCTTGGTCTGTTCTTTGTTCTTCTATCTGAGCGAATGCCCGATCAAGCAATCCTCTTCTTCTCAAAACCCTATACACTGCAGTATGAGCTTTCCTCAACTCATTTTTTTCAGTTATCCCCTTCTCTTTTATAAATTCCTGGGCAAACTCAACTACTTCCTCATCACTCATTTTACTCCAAGCTCTTCCCTTTCTTCGCTTCTCAACAACTCCAACTTCTTCAATCAGTCCTCTTACTCTTAAAATTACATATAATCCAGAATCAGCCTTCTCCAACTCACTTCTTCCAGTTATCTCTTTCTCTTCCATTATTTTCTTTGCAAGCTCAACAACGTCAGTATCACTCATCTCTTTCCAAGATCTTAGTTTCTCCTCAAACCCAACCTCACCAAGCAACCCTCTGTTGTATAAAATAGTATATAATCCAGAATCTATCTCGCTCAATTCTCCTTTCCCACTTACTCCATTTTCTTCCATCAATTTCTTTGCAAGTTCAACTACTTCCTCATCACTCATACTCTTCCAAGATCTTTTTCTCTCTTCAAACCCAATTTCATCCAACAATCCTCTAATTCTCAAAACATGATATAATCCAGAATCCGCTTTTTCTAATACATGTCTCTTGGTTATCTTATTCTCTTTCACAAATTTCCTTACAACCTCAACTACTTCCTCATCACTCATATCTTTCCAAGTTCTTCCCTTTCTTCGCTTCTCAACAAATCCAACCTTATCAAGCAATCCTCTTTTCCTCAAAACCTCATACAATCCAGAATCAGCTTTCTGCAATTCACTTCTTCCAGTTATCTCATTCTCCTCCATTACTTTCCTTACATATTCAACTATCTCCTCATCACTCATCCTGCTCCATAATCTTCTTCCTTTAGGCCCAACAGGGACAGAAACCTGCAAGCCTTCAGCTAAAGGTTCCTGTTTCTTTTCTCTTGTCTTTCCAACCGGAGGCTTCTGCAGTCTTTTCATGCAGCATCGTCCTCCAAATGCCCATTGTCATTCTCAACTGAGAATGCTTCAAGTGCATCAATGACAGCATCTCTTGCTTGGTCAGCCTTTTGTTGATCGATTGGAGCAAATACTCTACCAAGCAATACTCTTTTCCTCAAAACCTCATACAGTCCATAATCAGCTTTTTTCAATTCATTCCTTTCTGTCATCTCTCTTTCTTTTATTACTTCCCTTGCTATCTCAACAACTTCCTCATCACTCAAGTGCTTCCATGATCTACTTTTCATTTGTCTATCTACAAACCCAACTCTCTCAAGCAATCCTCTAATTCTCAAAATCTCATACAATCTATTATCTATCTTATTCAATTCCCCCCTTCCAGATATTTCCATTTCTTCCATTACTTTCCTTGCAAGTTCAACAATCTCCTCATCCCTCATATCTTTCCACTGTCCTTTTCTTTCCTCAAAATCCATCCTACTAAGCAATTCTCTTTTCCACAAAACCTGATACAATCCAGGATCAGTCTTATATAACTCCCCCCTTCCAGATATTTCCATTTCTTCCATTACTTTCCTTGCAAGTTCAACGATCTCCTCATCTGTCATTTTAGCCCATGATCTATATTTTTTATGTTTCTTCTCAAATCCAAGCCTCTCAAGCAATTCTCTTCTTTCCAAAATATAATATAATCCAGAATCTACCATTTTCAAATCTGTCCTCCCCGTTATATCATTCTCTCTTATTAATTTCTCTGCCAGCTCCAATATGTCCTCATCACTAATACCTTTCCAAACTCTCCTTTTCTCCCCAAACCCAACTTTGCCAAGCAACCCCCTCTTGCTCAAAACCTTGTACAATCCACGATCAGCCTTATCCAATTCATGCCGTCCACTTATTCCCTTCTCATTCATTACCTTTCTTGCATATCCAACTACTTCCTCATCACTCATCCTGCTCCACAGCCTTCTTCCTTTTGGCCCGATAGGAACAGTAATCTGCAAGCCTTCAGCTAGAGGTTCTTTTTTCGAAGTCTTTGCTTCTGCAACTGGAGGCTTCTGTAGTTTCCTCATGCAATTTCAACCTCCGGGTTTTCACTTTTTGCGAATTCTGTCAGTGCGTTAATGACAGCATCTCTTGCGTTGTCATCTCTTTGTCGTTCTATATGAGCGAATACACGATCAAGCAATCCTCTTTTCCTCAAAACCTCATACAATCCAGAATCAGCTTTCTGCAACCCTATTCTTCCAGTTATTTTCTTCTTTTCCATGAATTTCTGTGCAAATTCAACAACTTCCTCATCACTCATTTTATTCCAAGCTCTTTTTCTCTCTTCCAAACCAACCTTATCAAGCAATCCTCTTTTCCTCAAAACCTCATACAATCCAGAATCAGTTTTTTTCAATTCATCTCTTTCGGTTATCTCCCTTTCCTTTACTGATCTCCTTGCAACCTCAACAATCTCCTCCTCATCCATCTTAGTCCAAATTCTTTCTTTCCTTTTCTTCTCCTCAAACCCAACCTCGCCGAGCAACCCTCTTCTCTTCAAAACACCGTACAACCCACAATCAGCCTTCTTCAACTCACTTCTCCAAGTTATCCCATTCTCTTCCATAAACTTCTGTGCAAACTCAACAACTTCCGTATTACTCATATCCTTCCAAGATCTTAGTTTATCATCAAACCCAACTTCACCAAGCAATCCTCTTATTCTCAAAACAAAATACAATCCCTGATCAGCCTTCTGTAATTCTTTTCTCTTTGTTAAGCCCTTCTCTTCCATTAATTTTTTTGCAAACTCAACAATCTGTTCATCATTCATCTTTTTCCATAATCTTCTTCCAGCAGAATCAGTAGGAACAATCTGCAAGCCTTCAGCTAGAGGTTCTTGTTTCTTCTCTCTTGTCTTTCCAACCGGAGGCTTCTGCATTTTCCTCATGCTACCTCGACCTCTGGTTTTTCACTTTTTGCGAATTCTGTCAATGCATCAATGACCGCATCTCTTGCACAATCATCTTTTTGTTGCTCTAATGGAGCAAATACCCTACCAAGTAATTTTCTTTCTCTCAAAGCTTCATACAATCCAGAATCAACCTTAGCTAATTTCCCCCTTCCTGTTATCTTTTTCTTCTTCACCACTTCCTCTGCAAAGTTAACAATCTCCTCATTACTCATACTGCTCCAATCCCTTCTGTCTTCCCATTTACATTTATCGCTAAAATTAATTTTGTCCAGTAATTTTCTTCTCCTTAAAATTTCATAAACTCCCCGATCAGCTCTGTTCAATTCTTTTTTTCCAGTTACATTATTCTCTTTCATTAATCTCATTGCAACTTCAATGATCTCCTCATCGGACATTTCCCTCCATGCTCTTGATTTCTCATTAAACCCAATCTTGCTTATCAGCCCTCTCCTATGTAGAATGTTATACAATCCTTGGTCTTCTTTACACAGCTCTATTTTCCCACATATCCCTTTTTCCTTCATTAGCTTCAGAGCATACTCAACAATATCCTCATCACTCATGCCCTTCCAAGATCTTTCATACCTCTTTTCCTCCTCAAACTCAACCTCATCAAGCAATCCTCTTTTCCTCAAAACCTGACACAACCAACCATCAATCTTATCCAATTCATACCTGCGAGATATTCCCTTTTCATCTATTAGTTTCTGTGTAAATGCAACAATTTCCTCATCACTCATCCTGCTCCACAGCCTTCTTCCCCTACAATCAGTCGGGACTACAACCTGCAAGCCTTCAGCTAGTGGTTCTTTCTTTGAAGTCTTCACTTCTTTTACTGGAGGCTTCCGCAGTTTCCTCATGCAATTCCAACCTCCGGTTTTTCACTATTTGCAAATTCTGTCAGCGCATCAATAACTGCGTCTCTTGCTTCTTTAGTTCTCTGCTGCTTTATATGAGCAAATGCCCGATCAAGCAATTTCCTTCTATACAAAATAGCATACAATCCCTCATCAAGACTGGTCAATTCCCCTCTACTATTTATCCCCTTCTCTTCCATCAATTTTCTTGCAATCTTAACAACTTCATCATCACTTATCCCCCTCCAGGATCTCTGTTTTTTATATTTCTTCTCAAACCCAAGCTCGTCAAGCAGTTTTCTTTCCCTCAAAACCTTATATAATCCAGAATCAACATCACTCAATTCTCCTTTCCTCTTTATTCCTTCCTTTTCGATTACTTCTCTTGCAAGTCCAACAATTTCTTCATCACTCATACTCTTCCAAGATCTTCTTTTTGTCTCAAATCCAATCTTATGTACTAACTTCCTTTTTTTCAAAACCTGGTACAATCCACCATCAACCTCACTCAATTCACTCCCACTTCTTATTTTCTCTTCATTCATCACTTTTCGTGCAAGCTCAACAACTTTATCATCACTAATATCATTCCATGATCTTTTTCTCTCCTCAAATCCTATTCTATCCAGTATGTCTCTTTTCGCCAAAGTTATGTATATCCCAGGATCAACTTTCTGCAATTCACTTCTCTTAGTTATCCCTTTTTCCTTCATCACTTTCCTTGCAATCTCAACAATCTCCTCATTACTCATTTTACTCCAAGATCTGCATTTCATCTCTAACCCAAGCTCGTCAAGCAATCCTCTTTTCACCAAAACCTGATAAAGACTATAATCAACCTTACTCAATTCTTTTCTCCCACTTACCTCATTCTCTTTCATCACTTTCCTTGCAAGTGTAACAATCTGAGCATCACTCATAGTTTTCCATATTCTTCTTTCTCTTGAATCTCTTGGAACAATCTGCAAGCCTTCAGCTAGAGGCTCCTTCTTTGAAGTCTTCACTTCTTTTACTGGAGGCTTCTGCAGTCTTTTCATGCAGCATCATCCTCCAAAGAACCATTATCATTCTCAACTGAGAATGCTTCCAGAGCATCGATGACAGCATCCCTTGCACTATCACTTATTTGTTGATCTAGTTTTGCAAAAGCACTGTCCAATAATCCTCTTTTCCTCAAAACCTCATACAATCCAGAATCAGTTTTTTTCAATTCATCTCTTTTTATTATATTATTTTCTTTTACTACTCTCCGTGCAATCTCAACAACTTCCTCATCACTCAATTCCTTCCAAGATCTCTCTTTATTCTCAAAACCTACCTTATCACATAAGTTTCTTTTCATCAAAATTAAGTATAACCCAGAATCAATTTTCTCCAATTCACTTCTTCTTGAAATTCCTTCTTGTTCCATTACTCTCTTTGCAATCTCGACAACTTCATCATCAGTTACATCTCGCCAGGATCTTCTTTTTCTTCGCTTTTCTTCAAATCCAACCTCATCCAGCAATCTTCTTTTCTTCAGCGCACGATACAAACCAGAAATAGTTAAACTTAATTCTCCCCTTCCACTTATTCCCTTCTCTTCCATGAATTTCTGCGCAAACTCAACAATCTCCTCATCATTCAGATCCCTCCATGCTCTTCGCTTTTTCAATTGGATCTCAAAACCGATTTTGGCTAGCAACTTTCTTTTCCATAAAACAATATACAATCCACGATCAGCATTCTCGAGCTCTTTTCTTCCACTTATTCCCTTCTCTTCCATCACTCTCCTTGCAAAACCGATAATTTCCTCATCACTCATGTCTCTCCAAGCCCTTGCCTTTTTCCATTTGTCCTCAAAACCTACTTTACTCAGTAAGCCCCTTTTCTTCAGCACACGATACAAACTCGTTTCAGATCTATTCAACTCAGTTCTTCCACTTATTCCCTTCTCTTCTATTATTTTCCTAGCCAACTCAACAACTTCCTCATCACTCATCTCACTCCAAAGTCTTACTTTCTTCCGCTTCTCCTCAAAACCAACACTATCAAGCAATTCTCTTCTTTTCAAAACACTATACAATCCACGATCAGCCTTCTCCAACTCACTTCTTCCAGTAATATCAATTGTGTCCATAAATTCTCGTGCAATCTCAACAACTTCCTCATCACTCAATTCCTTCCAAGATCTTTTTTTCCTTTGTTGCTCAACAAACCCAACTTTCTCTAGCAATCTCCTTATCTTCAAAACAGCATAAGCGCCCGAATCGACAATAGATAATTCACTTCTTCCACTTATCTCAGTCTCCTCCATTACTTTCCTTACATATTCAACTATCTCCTCATCACTCATCTTTCTCCACATTCTTCTTCCGAGAGGATCAGTAGGAACAACAGTTTGCAAACCTTCAGCTAGAGGTTCTTTTTTCGAAGTCTTTGCTTCTCTTAATGGAGGCTTCTGCAGTCTTTTCATGCAACTTCAACCTCCATTTTTCCACTATTGGCAAATTTTGTTAGTGCATCAATGACTGCATCTCTTGCCTGGTTTGTTCTTTGTTGGTCTATATGGGCAAATACCTGGTCTAGCAATCCTCTTTTCCTTAAAGCATGATATAATCCAGAATCAGTTTCCAGCAATTCACTTCTTCCTGTTACTCCACTTTCTTTTATTACTCTCCATGCATACCTAATAACTTTCTCATCATCCATATCTTTCCAAGGTCGTTCTTTCTTCTTTCTTTCTTCTAAATCTAATTTATCAATCAATTCTCTTCTTATCAAAACAATATACAGTCCATTGTCCACTCTTTGCAGCTCTTTTTTTCCACTTATACCCTTCCTTTCAATAAATTTCCTCGCAAGATCAACAAGTTCCTCATCACTCATTTTTTTCCATGATCTTATTTTTTTCCCAAAACCGACCTCGCCAAACAATTTTCTTCTCTTTAGGATATTATGCAATCCAGCATCAGTTTTTTTCAACTTACCCTTGGTGGTTATATTATTTTCTTCAATAACCTTCCTTGCAATCTCGATAATCTCTCTATTGCCCATATTTTTCCAGGGCCTATGTTTTCTTCGCTTCTGAACAAATCCAACCTTACCAAGCAACCTCCTTTTCCTCAAAATATAATATACTCCGTTGTCCACTCTTTGCAATTCACTTCTTCCACTTATCTCCTTCTCTTCAATCAATTTCCTCGCAATCTCAACAATTTCCCCATCCCCCATATCTTTCCAATCTCTCTTCTTCCTCTGTTTCTTCTCAAGCCCAGCCTTGCCAAGCAGTCTCCTTTTTCTCAAAACAGTATACAATCCAAGATCAGTTCTTTCCAATTCCCCTCTACCACTTATTCCATTTTCTTCAATAAATTCTCTTGCAATCTCGACAATCTCCTCATCATCCATCTTAGCCCAGAATCTTCTCTTCTCTTCTAATCCTGTTCCTTCAAATAGTTTTTTTCTCTGCAATACCTGATACAGCCCACTATCGGCTCTCTCCAAATCTTTTTTCCCACCTATTTTATTCTCTTTTATAAATTTCCTGGCAACCTCGATAATCAGCCTGTTGCTCATCTTCTTCCATAATCTTCTTCCATGAGAATCAGTAGGCACTGCAACCTGCAAGCCTTCGGCTAGTGGTTTCTTTTTTCGAAGTGCTGCTGGGCTCCCAGTTATAAAACTAAAGGCTCTGCTCTGGAACCTATGAATATCTCTCCTGCTGGTGCACGCATCAAGCATTTCTTCTACCCCTTAATATCTTCTACAATTCCATACACTAATTGTAACATAATGCTTATAAAGATGGTGCCCCCCAGGAGGATCAATTATATATCCGTAAAATTCATCAAAATCAGGCTATTTCCACTGGTTGTTGCTTCTGCAAACTTGCGTAAGAATAAGCTTTAAAACAAAAAGAACATCTTATTATTCTAATTAGGAAGTGGAATTCTACTTCTAAAACAGGTTTCTATCATGTATTCCAAAAAAATTCTCGACAAATTAAAGAAAAAGAAAATTGACATCGGAGATACTATCACTGTCAAAACAAAGGATCACATTTACGAAGGGCTTTTGATGCCAAGGCCAACCCTTGGCGATTCTGATGTTCTGGTCCTCAAGCTCAATACTGGCTATAACATCGGAATCACTGCAGATTCATTCGAGCTTGTTGCAACCACAAGTGCCAAGGTGGAAACAGAAAAAACAGAAGAGCCCAAGAAAAAGGGCGATATTGCAATTCTTGGCTGCGGAGGAACAATTGCATCCAGGGTAGAGTACAAGACAGGAGCGGTCTATCCTTCTATTACTCCAAAGGAGCTTCGAACAACCTTCCCGGAGCTCGAAAAGTGGCCAATCCACTCCAAACAGGTCTTCTCGCTATTCTCAGAGGATATGAATGCTTATCATTGGAAATTGATTGCAGATGAGATCGAGCAGGAGATCAAGGATGGATCGCAGGGAGTTGTCATAATGCATGGAACAGATACTCTGACCTACACATCATCAGCTATTAGTTTCATGCTTCAGAATCTTCCGATTCCGGTTATTTTCGTCGGATCCCAGAGAAGCTCTGACCGCCCTTCAAGTGAAAATAAAATGAATCTGATAAACTCAGTATTCTCTGCAACTCGGGATTTCGGTGAGGTTGCAGTCTGCATGCATGCCAGCACCAATGATGATTTTTGCTACCTCCACCGAGGAACAAAAGTCAGGAAAATGCACACTTCAAGAAGGGATGCATTCAAGTCAATCAATGCAAAGCCCATGTTTGCAGTGGATTACAGGACAAAAAGATTTGAAGAATTATCAGAACACAAGAAACGCAATAAAGGGGATTTGATCTCTAAGAAAAAACTCAATGACAATGTTGCGCTTGTCTATGTCCATCCTGGCATCAAGCCGGATCTTATATCAAAGCTGGACTCATACGATGGCGTTGTCTTGATGGCAACTGGCCTTGGCCAGGTTCCAACAGGAGTATTCGAAGGAAAACATGTGAAGGGAATCTACAAGCCAATCAAGGAACTCATAGCTTCAGATATTCCGGTTGTTGTAAGCAGCCAGTGCATTACCGGAAGAGTTTGCCTCAGGGTTTACAGCAATGGGAGGCTTCTCAAGGATGCCGGCGTAATCGGAGATGATGCAGACTGGACTCCTGAAGCAGCCTTCACCAAGCTTTGCTGGGCACTTGGACAGACAAAGAAAATGGACGAAGTCCGCAAACTGATGGAAACTGATATTGCCGGAGAGCTTAGCAGCAGGTCCATCCTGGAGTGATTATTATGAAAATAGGTATTGAAATTCACCAAAGACTTGATAGCAGCAAACTGTTTTG
>CAZYZZ010000031.1:4389-10996 GCA_964651995.1 Microcaldota archaeon | reverse complement strand
CGCAGTTGTTTATGATGGATTTTGAATTATTTACAACGCTAGTTGGTGTATTGGCCCTTGTTTATGCGGGAACTGCCAAGTTCATTCAAAACAAACTCATTGACAGAAGCAAGATCAAGGAGATCCAGGAAGAATCAAAAAAACTCAATGAGGACATGAAAAAGGCAAAGGAAAAAAATGACAAGGCAGAGATGGACAAGATCATGAAGAAGCAGATGGAGTTCCTTCCGAAGATGAACACCATGATGTTTGCGCAGTTCAAGCCAATGATCATCATCCTGGCAATATTTTTCGCATTCACTTGGATGATAGGACAGATAGATCCGACAGTTTCAGATGACATAAAAATCCAGCTTCTTGATGATGGATATGGTTGTGATGACGTTGCTGAAGACGGAGTGTATTCCGGATGCCTGGATCCTGAGAACAGCGGAAAATGGGTTGCAAATGTAAGGGCATACAGGAACGGTGCTGAAGTCGGATACAATTCAACATTCTTTGCATATGAAAAGGAGATAGATGACAGCTATCTGGAGAACCCTGTTGGAGAAAGCATTATTGTCAATACAGACAAGAAAAATTATGTCTCCGGAGAAACAGTGAAGATATATGCAAGTGCAAATGATGTCAGCATGATTGAGGCAAAATTAGACAATGCAACTGCATTCAGAGTCGACCTTCCACTTACAATCCCGATACTCAATGTTTCAAGGATCTATCAGCCATACTGGTGGTTCATACTCATATCATTGATCGCAAATCTTAGTTTGGGATTCGTGATTGGGAAACTGCAGAAGAAATAGGAGATAAGATGATCATAACAGTCTCTGGCCTAACTGGAAGCGGCAAGAACACGCTTGGAGAGCTTCTTGCAAAAGAGCTTGGCTACAAGCTTGTCTGCCCGACATTCAAGGACCTTGCAAAAAAAGAAGGAATCCCCTTGATGGAATTTCAGAAAAAAGCAGAGAACGATCCCAACATTGACAAAAAGTTCGATGAAGTGCTCAAGGAACAGGCAAAGGAAAACTGCATTGTAACAACCTGGCTCGGCCCATGGATTGTTGATGCTGATTTGCGGATAAAGATTTTCGCGTCAGTTGAAACCAGGGCAGAGCGGATTGCAAAAAGAGACGGGATGAAAATTGAAGAAGCAATTGAGCATGTCAGGCAGAGGGACGAGAACAACCGCAACCGTTATAAGAAAATTTATGGAATAGATATTGACAGTGAGGAAAATTTTGATGCAGTATTTGACAGCGGAGTTTTCTCACCTGAAGAATTACTTGCAAAAAGTCTTGAGATTATAAAGAAATAGGAGGGAATTATTATGCCGGCAATTGAAGAGGGAAGAACTTGTATTATGAAAGCAGGAAGACGTGCAGGAGAAGAAGTGACAATTACCAAAATTGTGGATTCTAATTTTGTCATGGTCAAGGACAAGAAGAAAGAGCGCAAAGTTTCAATATCGCACCTTGAGCCAAAGAAATGAAATCCAACAATGTAATAATCCTGGACAAGCCTCCTGGCCACACCAGCCATGAGATCACTACTTTTGTAAAAAAGATTACTGGTGCTGCCAGAGCAGGGCATGCAGGAACATTGGACCCGCAGGTATCCGGAGTGCTTCCGATTGCACTTGGACGGGCAACAAAATTACTCAGGTACATTGCAGGTGCAGACAAGACATATGTCGGCATAATCAAATTCAAGAAAGTGCAGACAAGAGAAAAGATAGAAAAATTGTTTTCAGAATTTACCGGAACACTCACGCAAACCCCTCCGAAAAAAAGTGCAGTTCGAAAAAGACCCAGAAAGCGCACTGTCCACTACCTGAAGCTCATTGAAATCGACAAGGACAATCCAAGGCTCGCGCTCTTTGAAACAAAGGTTGATGCCGGAACATATATCAGGACACTGTGCAAGGACCTTGGAAAAAAGTGCGGCGGAGCGCGAATGGAAGAGCTTCGAAGAACAGCAGTGGGGGAAATCACAGAGGACATGTGCAGCAGCATCTATGACCTTATTGATGCGGTCTACTGCCAGAAGCAGGGAAAGCCGGAGGATATTGAAAAAATGCTCAGGGCGCCTGAGGAATTCATAAGGCTTCCCAAGGTCTTTATCAAGGAAAGCGCGCTTGAATCAGTAAAAGGCGGAGCGCAGATCATGATCCCTGCGATAGAGGATATGGAAGAAGTTGAGGAAGGCAAAAAGGTTGCGATATACTACAGAGACCTGTTTGTTGGTGTTGGAATTGCAAAAATTACAAAAAAAGAGCTAAATTTGAAAAAAGGGCTTGGAATTAGGCTTGAGCGGGTTCATTTGTAGAAAAAATTAACAAAAACAGGTTAAAGTATTATAAACATAAATTACCATAATACTTTATGGAGGAGTCCGAATTAATACTGAGGGATCACTTGGCAATAGAGAGAACCAAATTAGCAAAAGAAAGAACAAGCCTGGCATATATAAGAACAGGCATCAGCCTTGCCCTCGGAGGACTGTTTTTCATCGGTTATTTCCCTGCAGACACCGCATTCTCATACATCGGATATACCATAGTATTTATTGCAGTTCTGTTTACAGCATACGGATTCCATCACAACAGCAAATCAAGGGAAGTAGTCTATTCGATAATGAGTGAAGTCAACAAAAAAGATGAAGAACCAGAGGAAGAGCCTGAAGACGAAGAAGGGCTATAGCTTCACTACTTCAACCTGCTCCATTGTTTTTTCAACTATTTTTTCGATTTCAAGATCTTCTTCTATTTTCCTTGCAGCTTCAAGCCTTACTCTTGTTGAAGGACTTTGGTGTGAGACCAGGGAGCAGCAGTCCTTGTATTTTTCAACGCTCAGGTCGAACAGTCCGCTTTGGATGGAGTAGTCAATGATATCCTGCTTGTTGTAGGCAATCAAAGGCCTGAAGACAGGAAGTTCTGATGCTTCATTTGTTGTATGGATGTTTTCGAGGGTCTGTGATGCGACCTGTCCCAGGCTGTCGCCAGTGACAATTGCCTTTATCTTGTACTTTTTTGCAATGCAGCTTGCAAGGCGAAGGAGGAATCTTCGGAAGATTATAGCCTCGCTGCGGTTATTTGAGGATAGGGTCTTCTTGTAGAATTCGAGATATGGAGCAATGAAAACCCTTGATTTTGGAGGATGGAACTTTTTCAGCTTGTTTGCAATACGTATGATCTTTGAATCTTTTGCATCGCTGTTTTCTGCAAATGAATGAAGATGGAGATAGTCAACTGAGCAGCCCCTTCGCATCATCAAAAGTGATGCAACCGGAGAATCAATTCCGCCGGATAAGAGTGATAAAACCCTTCCCGAGGCGCCTACCGGAAGTCCGCCAGGACATTTTATTCTCTCAAAATATACCAGTGCCTCGTCATTGAGAATATCGATATAGATGGTTTGGTCAGGATGCTTCAGATCAACCTTTGCGCCGCGCTCAACAAGATCGCGGCCAATTATCTCATTTACCTGCTGGGACTGCATGGGAAATGTCTTGTCAGATCTCTTGGTATGGACTTTTATCTTTCCTGGAAAGGATTTTCCTGAGAGTAGAGCTCTTATTGAGTCAATATCAGGATCAGTTGAAACAACAGGAGAGACTGACTCGATTCCAAATGTGTTTTTCAGAGCCTCAATGACATTTTCAGAGCGCTCGCACTCAAGAAGCAGCCTTCCGCCTCTTCTGTGGACAGTTATCTTTTGCTCTGGCAGTGATGCCTGGATATTTCTGATTAAGGCATTTTGGAAAATATATCGATTTTTGCCCTTGAGAGCTATTTCTGAATAAGCCAGAGTAAATAACATTGCAGCACTATTAAAATGAGAAAGAAATTTATAGGCTATAGACTCCTGGTGACTGCTCTCTCAGGTCAATTACTTTTGGACTGACAAGCCTTCCGAGAAGGTCGGTTGCTGTTTCCTTTGATGATCCGTTTGGATTTGGATCATATGCATCTGGCAGAACCCCGTAATGCTGGATGTGCTCTACTGATTCTCTCACAAACTGCCTGCCATTCTGATCAAGGTAGCGGTATGCCTGCGCAAGTATATCGGCTGCTCCGCTCTGAACGGATTTTGAAGGATCTGTGAGAAGCTCAATGCACTGGTCTGCAACAATTGCACAAGCCCTCTGGCTTGCTCCCCGAAGCAATGTCTTTGTAAGATCAACTGCAACTCCCCTTGTAACTGCATTTGAGGATTTGGAGAGATCCACGCAGCAGTCCATCAGGGCATCCATGGCAACATTATCGCCGGTTTCCCTGTGAAGAGAAACTACTTCTGAAAAAAGCTTTGATGGATCTGCGCCATTGAGTATTGCTCCTTCCAAGGATGAGCTGAGAATTCCCTGTGCAGAAAATGAGTGTGCTTTTGAGTAAAGCTCTTTTGCAGCTGATTTTCGCTCTGCAGGATCACTTGTCCTGCTTCCCTGGTAAAGAGAGGTAAAAGCAGATGTAACTACAGTGAGCTTTCCTGGAAAAAGACTATGAGTAGGCTTTCGTGGAACTGAGGTAGCTGCAACAGCTCGCCGCATTGTATTTTCTTGGCCTCTCATGACTATCTAGGAGCAGCTCGTGCTTTTATATGTTTGTGTCTTTTTGGTGGTAAATTCTGGGAAGGCGGAGCTAGTCTCTTTGAAGTGAATGTTTTTAGTGCCTGCCCAAAGACTTCCGGTATCACCAGTTCCTCTGCGCATTTAGCATTAAACACGTCTGCATGCATTTCCAAAAACCTCCTCATTGTTGTTTCAAAAGAGGAATTCGGAACCCCTTTATCCTCGAGATGGGCTCCTGCGACCAGAAGCACCCTCTCGGCAATGCGACCAGTATGCGATGGGCCAAAAGTTCCAAGCTGTGCCCTCCTCAGAAGTATATGGGCAGCAAATGGAACAGCAGCCTCTATTGATGATCCTGAGAGCTCGCTGAGTTTCATAGGCTCGGGGTGGCCCAGGAAAAGCTTGAGGAATTCTGTTGTTCCAGGTACGCCAAGCCTTCTTCCGGAATCAAGGACGCAGTCAGCTATTGTTGGAAGAGCGGATTTGATAGGTCTTGGAAGAGGATCCAGGCTGTCTGGATTTGGTATATGCGGTAGTATAAGGTCACTTACGCCATCGACCATGGTAGCAAATGCTGCCGGAGAATCCACTTTGGCAAGCGCGCGAAACACATTTTCCTGAAGGCCATTCTCAGGAAACCTTGGAAGCGGGAATTGGTTTCCGGTTGCAAGAAAGTGAGGATGCGGGGTCGTAATGTCAGAGACAGTTATGGCACGGGACATGTAGTGGCAGATTTCTTCAACAACAGCTGCCCTTGGCGGAGTCTCGCCGCGTGAGAGCAGTGCCAATGTAGCGCTGTCACCGTTCAATAATGTGTGCATCCGCATGAAACTGATCTCCATCAGCATGTTCACATAGACATGAAGGTCTCCCTTTGCTGAAGAGAGGGCAAGAAGCGCTGGTATTGAGCGCTCTTTTTGATGGGTAGTGAGAGCCTCTATTGCATATGAGCGGGTCTTTGGATCCTCATAATGGAATAGCGCGCTTGAGAGAATTTCTCCTGCAAGCGTGGATTTCTGAGAATGCGGAAGAAGCCTTCTTGCCTGGACAACCAGTATCCTCTCAAGAGAAAGTGTTGCGATCCTCTGTGCTTCCGGGGAATAAACAACAGGTGAAAGACCAGGAATAAGTGGCTTTGCAAGCTCCATCATCGCATGCCTCCAGACAAGAGGATTATCAGAGCACAGTGAAATCTCTTCGAGCATCTTGAAATAGATCAGCTGCTTTTTCTCTGATGGCTCGCGTACGATTGATTTTGAGAGTGTCTTTACAAGAGAAAGATCAGATGCAACTAGCCAGTCATGGAATTCCTGTATTTCTTCTCCTGGAATCCTTTGTGGATCTGGAAGAGTAAGTGCCTGGACAACCAGTGCATCGAAATTACCAGGAGCACTCTCCATGTTTGAGGATTTGATATTCCGCAAAATTTCAAGAAGCGAACCCCTGAGGATACTATCCCTGTAGATACCATTCCATTCCTGTTCCATTGAGGGGACAAATTCAACTTCCCCAATCTGAATCTGAGCAAAAAGTTTATTGTATGAGGACATTGACGAGAGATACTACATTAATGTTTTTATATGGATGCGTGTGTAGTCTAGTGAAAGGCCAGCATTTGCTGGCTATTCACAGACTTCTTTTTTTATTGTCACATCCCTTGTAACATTGACGCATTCCTGTTTTGTCCGAGTAATCTCAAAACAATCTTCTACAACTGCAGGCTCTTCTATGGCCAAATCACATCCCGCAGAGTTGATAGGGTCTCCAGGAACATAGAAGTGCTGGAAGTCAAAGACTGCTGTTTCATTTGGATCTATAGAGATAGTAACCGGATCCCGTGCAAAGACCGAGCTTCCGAGTGTGAAGTTAGCAACAACGGTCCATTCCCCGGATTTTTTCAGATCATCATTCATGATTACCATAGTACATCGAGTGGCTGCTTTTTGACATGCAGAACATTCAGATAGAGGCTTGCCACCGCAATCTCCATCAAGCATACAAAGATGGGTGATGGGAAGTTCAGTTGCAGTATAATTTAATG
>CAZYZZ010000031.1:0-4289 GCA_964651995.1 Microcaldota archaeon | reverse complement strand
CCATCAAGCATACAAAGATGGGTGATGGGAAGTTCAGTTGCAGTATAATTTAATGAACGCCTTCCGCATTCCTGTTCAGTATATGCAACATCAGAGCATTCTTCAAACTCAGCAGGAACTAGTTCATTGATAGTTCTGCAGACAATGTTTTCCTCTTTTTCCTCTGGAGCAGGAGCAAGTGGTGTGCTAACACAGCCAAATGCTAAAATGAAAAGTACAAGCAATGAAAGATATTTCATAGGTTCACCTTGGCCTAAGTACTGTTAGCATGTTTATATTAGTTTCCAGAAGGCAGGATTTGGCATCAGGATCATATTTAAAGAGATTCACGTCGGTTAACTAGTATGGATATCCAACTTCGCGAATACAGGCCGGGCGATGAAAAAGGCGTGATAAAGGTTTTCAAGGATGCAAATAATTCGCGCAGAGTAAGCAGGGGCAAGGACCATCCTGATGAAGAAGTCGATAGGATGCTAAACTGGTCTGATGAAGAGATCATATCTTTCATGGTTGATGGAAACTATCTTCTTGTTGTGGAAGTTGAAGAAAGCGGAGAGATAATAGGAACAGGAGGCATTTCAACCGGATGGACGAATTTTCTTCTGGGGAGTACGCTCAGCCGCAACCATTTTGTAAAAGAAGCCTATCAAAAAAACAAAAGAGGAATAAGTTTTGGAAAAATGCTCAGAGAAGCGACAATATCAAAAGCATCATCACTGGGCTTTCGCAAGATATTCGGATATTCTGCTGCAAGCGCAATAGGATTCCATAAGAAATTCAATGCCAAGACATACCCAAAATACAATAAAAAATCGCCGATATGCAAGTCGGTAGAGCTTCTATATTACGAGATAGAATTATATCCTTCGGTTTGGAATGGTCTTCGAATTGAACCATATATCCACAAGATCAGCAAACTTCTGCCTTCAAAAGATATTTAATCACAAATCCGCAAATTTCACTGTATGTGGAATGGGCCAATAAACATTTTGCACAGAATGTTTACCGTAGATAAAGAGCAGTTCCTGGACCCTGATTCCATTGAAAGGTTGCAGAAAGAAAGATTGAAAAAAATCCTTATGTGTGCCTGCAATACTGAGTATTATAAGAAGGTAATGGAGCGGGAATCGATTTCTATTGCAGATCTTGAAGAAGACATCAGCCTGCTTCCAATAACAAGAAAAGAAGACATGCGTGAGTCTCCTGGATCATTTATCCTGAAGGGCATATCTGAAAAATCCCTCAGGGTTTTCAGGACATCAGGATCCACTGGCATTCCGATGAAAATCCTTTTGGATGAAGAAGCATTCTGGCATCGCATTGCAACCAGCTATCATACTGAAATAAGCTTTGGAAGGTCTCCTGTGGAATTATTCGGGCACATCACAGCAATGGATAGAGCTATGGCTGTTCACCCGCTACTGAAGAAACTAAACCTGTTCCCAGTCATGCATCTGCCGATTGCAAATGGAGAGGAAAAAAACCTGGCAATGTTACAAAAAAGCAATGTGAAGATGCTCAGGAGCTACCCATCAGCACTAAACATACTGGCAAAATTAAACAACAGCAAAGAAACAAAGCTGAAAGTCAAATCAATTCTCTCAGGAGGAGAGCATCTGGGCGAAAAATCAAGGAAACACATTGAAGAATCATTCTCATGTCCTGTTTTCAACAGATATGGGACAATTGAGTTCCCATCTCTTGCAAAAGACTGCACTGAAGAGAAAAGCCTTCACATAGCAGATGGATCATACCTTGTTGAGATCGTGGATAAAAAAGGAAAGCCGGTAAAAAGCGGGACTGGAGAGATAGTCGTAACATACTTCTTCAATAAATCCATGCCGTTTTTGAGATATTCTACTGGAGATCTTGGCTGCTGGGGCAAAAGGTGCCCATGCGGAAGGCATTCTCCGGTGATAAAATCATTAGAAGGAAGAGGAAATGAGCTGATCAGCCTTCCAAGCGGGAAGAAAGTTCCTGCATTTTCACTGGCACTTCTTGCACTTGAATCTGCTTTTGCAGGAGTGCTGAAATATCAGATCATCCAGGAAAATGAGGATCTTCTGGTCTTCAGATATGTCCCGATGGGAGATGGGATAGATGAAAAGACAAAAAATGAGATCAGAAAAATAATAGACGAAGTCTGCCTTGGAGAGGTCAAAGTTGAGTTTGAGGAAGTAGATGAGATAAGACCAGGAAAAACAGGCAAACTAAGGAATTTCATCTCCAGGGTGAATTAGAGGCCCAGGATACCTCTTGCCTCAGAAGAGTTTGCAACTGGCCTTCCAAGTTCTTTTGCAAGTCGCGCAAGTCGCTCTACCAGCATTTCATTGGTTGCAGGAATGTTTTTCTCATGATCATAATAGAAATTATCCTCGATTCCTGTTCTCACATGGCCCCCCATTAGAATGGCTGCAGTATTTACTGAAAGCTGGAATTTTCCGCCTCCTGCAGAGGCCCATGTAGAATTCTGCGGAAGGCTTTGGACCAGGTGGCACATGTCAACCATGCGAGCTGGCATTGTTCCAAGCAGGCCAAAGAAAAGATTGAAATGAAATGGAGACCTGAGAAATCCCTTCCTTGTGAGATATGCTGCATAATTCAGCATCCCTGTATCAAAGATCTCAAGCTCTGGGCGGATTCCCTTGGATAGCATGGCTTTTGCCAGGCTCTGGATAATGTTTGGAGAATTGACGCTGACATCTGCCGGAAAATTGATGGAGCCCAGGGTAAGGCTTGCGAATTCAGGCTTAAGCTCTCCTTCAATGTCAAGAATGGCAGAGCGCTCTTCAAATGTTTTGAAGATTCGCCCTCCTGCAGTAACACAAATAACAGAACCAGGACAGTGCTTTCTTATTCCAAAGACGATTTCTTCGAAAATTTCCCTCTTGCATGATGGTTTTCCATCGTCATCTCTTGCATGGAGATGGAAGAATGTTGCTCCTGCAGCAAAGCATTTGCGTGCATCAGAGATTATCTCATCAGGAGTAATAGGAACATTAGGAACATCTGTTTTTGTAGGGACATTGCCAGTGAGTGCCGCGTTGATTATCAGCTTGCTTCTGTGAAGCATCAGATCAGATGAGCCCTCTAGCATATATCCTTGATCCATAGATTCAGTTCCGGACAATAAGTCCAATGGCTTCTGGAAATAAAAACGCCGAGAGAGAGATTTGAACTCTCAATCCCAAAGGGACACGCTCACTGGCATAAAGCCGGTTCCAGGCTTACGCTTTCACTTAATTTACTCAAGCAAAATGTGCGCACTACCGGATTATGCGATCTCGGCAATTTTCAAATTTTCACAATTGACCGAAGCAGTTGCTGCTTCTTTATATGATTAAAACCGATTCTATTAAGAAACATTGTCCTGTCTGATTTTTTATTTATGATGAGGATATAGACCTTGCTCCAATTAGACCTCTTTGGTTCATATGTGTAGAATCTGGGGATAATCCCAAACTCTTCTAGCATAGTAGCGACTTTTTTCAAACCAATTCCATTAACTGACTGAACCTTTATGTGGGATTTGCCGACATATGCTTCTGCATCGAAGAAAGCACGCAGCCATTCTCGCATTAATGGTTTTTTCTTTCCTATAAACCCTGGGATATCCCAATCATATATGCCAAATGTTGCAATTTTCAGGATATCCTCAACAATTGTCTTCGAATAATATCTTATCCTAAAATGATTTTGATACCTCTCGACCTTGCCTCGTTTTCCATAAATCTTTTCAGTTGCTTGAAAGAAGGGCTCGATAAGAGATTCGTCATCTGGATAGAATTCCATAGTATGGTGAATTTTACCTGATGATTCAGTTCTTATTTTGACTGAACCGTCGCCAGCTAAAAAGCCGCACAGCCTCGCAAGTGATTTTTCATCGTGCTGAATGATATTCTTTTCATTTGAATGAACTCTTGACCATCTTAGAAGAACACGGTCCCTGTTCAATTCACTTAGATCCATGTCATAAATAAAGAAAACAAATTATAAAAACATTCTAGATAAACGCACTACAAATTTGATTGGTTTATAATATTTATCAGTGAAACCTGTTTGGAGAGGCCTATGACTTTAAAACAAACAGATAGTGTAATCTCTGGACTTATTGAAAAGGAATCAGAATACCAAAAGAAAACGCTCAGATTGATTGCTTCTGAGAATTATGCCAGCAAAGCGGTCATGGAGGCCACAGGTTCGATTCTGACCAACAAATATGCAGAAGGCTACCCTAACAAGCGATATTACGCTGGAAACCAGTATGTAGACGAAATAGAGGTACTTGC
>CAZYZZ010000030.1:0-11100 GCA_964651995.1 Microcaldota archaeon | reverse complement strand
GCAGAGATGGTGGAAATGTTAAGCTGCAAGAATACATGCGGGAGTTGGAGAAGGTAATTATTCTTGTTTAACATCTTTGTATATGTCACCTTTGTCTTATTAAATTCCAGGGAACCCCCTGTTCCACAGTGAGGCGATGCTGGCCTCTGGGCTAGAATAAGCGGTGAAGGCCATTCGCCGCGCCAGAGGAAAAAGAAGGCTTTGGACCCATATAACAGAGTCCCCTCTCATAAAAATCGACGATGCCGGTCATTTGAAAAAGCCAATGTTTTGCCGGGAATTATGTAATCAGTGCCGGAGACTGACCAAATTAGCACGAGTAGTTAGGGCATATATAGTTGAGAAGTACTGCTGGCATATCAGTGCGGGAAGTCCATGTTCGGTTTTCGGGTGGTAGGTCGCATTAAAGGAAAAAACACTGATATTCGAGGAGAAGAACGGTGTTATTAAAGATCGTTGAAACTATGGCCCAAGAAGATATACTTTCTACAGGTGCTTAGAAGGAAGGATGAATTCTTTGATAAGAACTCCCTTTTTGTGGAAAGTAGCATAGAAATCAGAACGACCATATGTAGCCCTTGATGCCGTTTGACGCACAAGAGGCTTTCGTGCTACACTCCGCACCATCGAAGGGGAGTTCTTATGAGTAAAATTATGAAAATACATTTTTTTATTAATTTAAAATTGATGATGGTTTTTTTATCAGTACCTGTCTGGGCTCAGCATTATGAAGCTTATTATAATTATATAGGTAACTACCCTCATAATAGAGAAATTACAATGAGTGAACAGATTCAGGGCGTAACTCATGATGATAAAAATTGGTTTTTCACACAAAGAGAAAAAATCAAGACTCAAAAAATGTTTATTAAATCGAAAAAGGGTGTTTAAATCAAAGGAAAAAAAATACTAGTAATTGGTTCCGGTCCAATAATTATTGGACAGTCAGCTGAAACCATCATTTGATGGCAGTACTTCGACTACTCAGGAACCCAGGCATGCAAAGCACTTCGGGGCGAAGGTCATACAGTGGTTCTTGTCAATTCCAATCCAGCAACCATCCAGACAGACAAGGAAACAGCAGACATCATCTACATAGAGCCGCTTACAGTGGATGTTCTTGAAAAGATCATTGAAAAGGAGAAGCCAGATGCCCTGATTGCAACGGTCGGAGGCCAAACAGGGCTGAACATATCAATGCAGCTTGAGAAGGGTGGGATTCTCAAAAAGCACAGTGTCAAGTTTCTTGGAACTGATGCAAGCTCAATCGAAGTTGCAGAATCCAGAGAAAAGTTCAATCAGCTTATGAAGGAAATCGGAATCCCAATCCTTCCTGGAAAAGTAGTCTCAAGCTTTGAGCAGGCAGAAAAATTTGCAGAAAAGATAGGCTACCCGCTTATCATAAGGCCTTCCTTTACTCTTGGAGGAACCGGAGGCGGAACTGCACACAATGCCAAAGAGCTTGGGCAGATCCTTGAATCTGCCCTTCGCCTGAGTGCTACTGGAGAGGCTCTGGTTGAGCAGAGCGCTCTTGGCTGGGGCGAATTCGAATACGAGGTAATCCGTGATTCTGATGGAAACTCTCAGATAATCTGCAATATGGAAAACATTGATCCAATGGGAGTGCACACAGGCGAAAGCATTGTTGTTGCGCCATCGCAGACTCTCAGCGATGTTGATCACCAGGTTCTTCGAAATGCTGCCCTAAAAATTGTTGATGCTGTTGGCATCAAAGGCGGCTGCAATGTCCAGTTTTCAATGAATCAGGACACCGGAGAATTTATTGTAATTGAAATAAATCCAAGACTTTCAAGATCCTCTGCTCTTGCTTCAAAGGCAACCGGATATCCAATTGCCCAGGTTGCAACAAAGATTGCGCTTGGGAAAAAACTTTCTGATATCCAAAATGCAATAACAGGAACTTCTGCTTCATTTGAGCCTGCACTGGACTACTGCGTTATCAAAATTCCAAGATGGCCATTTGACAAATTCCCAAAGACATCCCGGGTAATCGGAACCCAGATGAAAAGCACCGGAGAAGTCATGGCAATCGGAAGGTCATTTCAAGAGGCAGTAAACAAGGCGATCCGCTCACTTGAGATAAAGCTTCCCAAAATAAATCCAAAGGAGCACCTGAGCCCTGCAACTGATCTTCGGCTTTTTGCAATTTTAGAATCATTTAGGTCAGGATCTTCAGTTGAAGAGCTTTATGAAATTACAAAGATCAACAAATGGTTTCTTCGCAGGTTTGAGCAGATGATAGAAATGGAAAAGCAGATCCAGGAAAACCTCACAAGGGATCTCCTGCTTGAAGCAAAGCAATCAGGCTTTTCAGATCTGCAGATTGGAAATTTAGTTGGAAAAGATGAACTTGAGATAAGGGAGCTTCGAAAATCATACAATATTCTTCCGACATACAAAATCGTGGATTCATGCGCAGGAGAATTCGAGGCCCTAACCCCCTATTACTATTCTGTTTATGAAGGAGAGAATGAGGCAGATCCGATAAAGGAAAAAAGCGTTGTCGTAATAGGAGCAGGCCCAATCCGGATAGGCCAGGGAATTGAATTTGACTACTGCTGCTCCCACGCAGCATTTGCACTTCGCGAGCTTGGCTACAAGAGCATCATGATCAACAACAATCCAGAGACAGTAAGCACTGACTTTGATTCCAGCGACAGGCTCTATTTCGAGCCATTGACATTCGAGGATGTCATGAACATTGTTGAAAACGAATCGCCAGAAGGAGTCATTGTTCAGCTTGGAGGCCAGACCAGCATAAACATCGCAGGCATGCTGTCAAAGGCAGGTGCAAAAATCCTTGGAACTTCAGTCGATGGAATTGACCTTGCTGAAGACCGCGATCGCTTTGCCAAACTGGCAGCAGAGCTTGGCATTCCGCAGCCTGAAAACGGAATTGCCTATTCAGAATCAGATGCCCTTATCATAGCAGCAAAAATAGGTTATCCCGTTGTCGTCCGTCCAAGCTATGTTATTGCAGGGCGCGCAATGGAGATAGTCTACAATGGTGCAGAACTTCGCCGCTATGTGAATGAAGCAGTGGAGCTCACTGAAAAAAAGCCTGTCCTGATTGACAAGTATCTTGATAATGCAATAGAATGCGAAGTGGATGCAATCAGCGATGGAAAAAAAGTTTTCATCGGCGGAATAATGGAACACATAGAGCCTGCTGGAATCCACTCAGGCGATGCGAATATAGTTCTTCCATCCATGCGTTTGAGTGAAAGTGAAAAGCAGACAATAACTGATTACACTGAAAAAATCGCCCATGGCCTTTCAATAGTAGGGCTTGTAAACATCCAATTCGTAGTCAAAGACGGCATAATCTACATTCTTGAAGCAAACCCAAGAGCGAGCAGGACTGTTCCGTTTGTCAGCAAAACAATAGACATCCCTCTTGCAAAACTCGCAGTCCAGCTGATGGTCGGAAAACAAATCCCGAAGCTTGATCCAAAGCTGGATCACTATGCAGTAAAAAGCGTGGTATTCCCGTTTCTCAAGCTCATTGGAACAGATATCAAGCTCGGCCCTGAAATGCGCAGCACCGGTGAGACAATGGGAATTGGAAAAACATTTGAAATGGCTTATTTCAAGGCGCTTCTTGCAGCAGGAATCTGCCTGGATCATGACAAGCCTGCAGCATTCATAAGCCTCAATGATTCTGACAAGGAAAAAGTTCCTGAACTTGCAACCCTTCTCAAAAATCTGGGATTTACCATCTACGGTACGATCGGCACTGTTGGCAGCGTCGAAGGAGCTATAACTGTCCCAAAGATCGGGCGGGGCACACCTGATGCACTTGAGCTTATTGAATCTGGAACAGTTAATCTTGTGATCAATACCCCGACAAAAGGAGGCCATTCACACACAGATGGATTCAGGATGAGGCGAGCGAGCATCCAGAATGGGATTGCATGCATCACAAATATCAATACTGTATTTGAACTTCTAAAAGCCATAACAACTCTGCGCGAGCGCGAGCTTGAAGTGAGGCCATCTGATCAATATTCAAAATAGCTCTCCCCGGCAAAAAACAATATCTGGCATGCTGCAATGATTTTCCCATGATCTGCTGAAAATCCAGGGGCAATTTTTAATAACAAGGTTTGGTGTTAGTTCACATGCTAAAATGGGGTATTTCTCCAAAAATTCGAGGAAATTTTATGAAACTCACCAAACTAAGAAATCCTGAAAAAAAAGAGCGAAGAAAAAAGTTTAATTCTGTTTCAAAATTAGCAGTTGAAGCTATTGTATCCTGCAGCTTAATTTCATGCGGTGGCGATAATTTCCAAACAGCAAGATCTCTTGCAAGCGATGCTGCAGCTGGCCATGTTCAATCTGATGCCGGAGCAGCTGACAGTGCAAAAGATTCTGCGCCAGAGGCTGCTGCTGACGCTGCTCCAAAGGATGCTTCTTCAGATGCTCCGGCAGACGGTCCACTACTAGATGCTCCGCTTCCTGACTCATCGGCTCAGGATTCTGCACCGGATGCGCCATTAGATGCAGCATCAGATGTTGCACAGGACGCTCCTGTTGATTCTGCTTCAGATGCAGACTCTTCAGTTATTGACTCTGCACTTGACTCAAGTCCGCTTCTTGAAGGCTATTCATTCTGCAGGACCGTGACTGGTGATAGTACTGTTGCCCTTCCAGGCGACTATACTCATGAAATAGATCTGGGCGGATCTTCTGTTGATTTTGAAACCATGACAGTGTTTTCAGGATCCTGCGAGACTGCGAATTCTGAGCGCGGATTTTTTGTTGATGGTGATGTTGTTTTTGTAAAATCAGAGGATCATGGAGAGCTTACCTATGCGTTTGCATATGGAAACCCGTCAATAAAGGATAAGTCCAGCGGCGAGGACGCATTCCTTTTCTATGAAGACTTTGAAGCTTCTATCCTGGACCTTTCCAAGTGGAGTGTTGATACTGGTCCTGACCCTTCAAACTGCACAACGCAGAGCCTTTCCTTGGGTGGAGGGCTTTTCCAGATCGAGGCAAAGTCATCCAGCGTATATTCCTGCAAGTATGCCATAGCAACCAATGAAACATTCTCTCCTCCCCTTGAGCTGGAGCTTTTTGATCTTCGCCATCAGAACTGGGGAGGAACAGGTGATTCTGGCTACTATAGAAGCTCAACCGAGGGCTTTAAGGGATCGGCTGAGCGTGCATTCTTCTATGTAGGAGAGCACGGAAGGCTTACTTATGCAAACGCCTCCCAGTCTCCTGACAATTCATTTTTCGAGCCATCTGCTCCGTTTGATCTTAACCTGGTTTGGAGGGATGACCAGGTACAATCCACGGTAAATGGTATTGACGGATACCCTGCTGTCTTTGATACTCCTGCCAGCAGCCTGTCTATAAGTGTTGAAGTCTCCAACTGGAAGGTTACCAAGCCTGCTGGAAAATCAGAGCTTGGGGAAGTTCGGCTCAGGAGATGGGTTTCTGAAGATCCAACCTATGTTGTCGGGCCAGAGCAGCACCTTTAGCCTAGTCCAAAGAGCAATATAAGTGTGGGTGCTATTATTGCCCCCATCAGTGTAATCCTCTCAACTCCAAGCCTTGTTGTCAGAAGGCCGATTCCGCTTCCTATTATAAGAACAAATATTCCTTCTGCTCCGTTTATCGCGAATGTAATTGCAACCAGGTAGACTGCAAGGATTGTGCTGATCCTCGAAAAATCAAGGCCCGCAAGCTCTGCGATTTTTTTTCGAAGTGCAAATATGATGAGAACAGTCGCGCTGCTGCTTATCAGAAACAATATCAAAAGAAGCGCCAGGTTTGATCCTATATCAATATTTTCTGCAAGCCATGCAGTTGCACCCACTCTTGACTTATCTATTGATACTGCTGTTGCAAGAGAAAATATTGCCTGGCTTATTGAAATAGAGCCGATAGCAGCCAGATAGCCAAGACTATTGAGCGGCATGAAGATTGTGAGGAATGTTGCAATCTGGGCCGGAGAGCCGACACCAGGAATCAGGTCAGATGCAAATCCAAGAACCACTCCAACCAGCGTGAATTTCAAAAAACCGCCCTTAACCTGCCCGTCCCTTTGCTCGGGGATTTTTGATCTTGTATAATTCAGTATTGCAGCAATTGCAAACATGCCTGAAAACATAGGCAGAAACGGGTCTGCCATGCTGCTGTTTAGCGAGTAATATCCAAGCGCTCCCGAGAGCAGGAATATCCCCAGTGAAAGATGGGGGGATTTGCTTTGCGCAAGCAAGACTATTGATACTGCAAGGAGAATGTACTTCATGCTCCCTCTGATCATATAATAGATAGCCGGAAACAGGTCCAGGGAAAAATAGAATAATGCAATTGAAATCAATGCAGCAAAAACACATGAGCTCATCACTGTTTTAAGCGCGCAGATTCCAAGCCCCTGCCTTACCATCCTCTGGCCAGGAAGAGCTGCAACCACTGTTCCTGCCTCAGGAACCCCGAAGAATATTGATGGGATGAAAGAAGTAATCAGGTTTGCCGGAAAAAGCGATATGATGATTATTGAAAGTGCCTGCTTATCTGTCCCAAGAGAAGAGATGACTGAAATCACGGTGTTTGAATGCAGCCCTGGCAGTAGGCCACTTAGAATTCCTAGCAAAATGCCTAAGCCTAGCTGTGCTATCATCCCCCAGAACACAATTGCAAAATCAGTTTCAATAATTATATTCCTTTTGGATCAGCCGATCGTGATATTCTTTACCCTGACATGCGGCCCGCCATCGCTCACTGGAACTCCCTGGCCGAATTTTCCACAAATTCCAGGGCTTGTTCCAAAGTCCTTTCCAACAGCCTCGACATCCTTCATTGTCTGAAGTATGTTTCCTGTGATCGTCACATCCCGCATTATCTTTCCAAGGCTTCCATTTGAAATTTCATATGCTTCTTCTGCCTTGAACATGAATCCTCCTGAGAATGTATCCACACTGCCGCCTCTCATGCCCTTGAGATAGACTCCTTCCTTTATGTCAAATACTTCGTCTTTTGAGCTTTCTCCTCTCTGGAAATATGTATTGCTCATTCTGACAATAGGGACCTGCGAGTAATCCTCTGCCCTTGCATGGCCGTTTAGCTCTGCACCAAGGGTGTTTGCTGTTTCCATTGAATTTATGAAATCATTGACCTTTCCCTTCTCAATCAAAACAGTTGTTTTTGCCCTTGTCCCCTCATCATCATATTCATAGTGCCCAAAGTCCTTTGCAAGGGGCTCATCAACAATAGTCACAAGCTCGTTTCCAATTGTTTTTCCAAGGCTTCCGGCCAGTATTGATTCCTTGTCAACAACAGCATCTGCCTCGCATGCATGGCCGACTGCCTCATGGGAGAATACTCCTGTCATCTCAGGGTCTAGGACCACTGTAAACCTTCCTTTTGGTGATGCTGCTGCCCCAACCAGCCTAACTGCCTTTTCCCCTGCTTTTCTTGCTGTGCTGACAGTATCAATTTCATCAAAACCTGCTCGCGACCAGGCCCGCTCCGAGCCTCTCTGGATGATGTTATTTTCCTTTGCAACAGATGAGCAGGAGAGGTATGTGTATCCGCTCTCCTGGATTATTTCCGAGCCTTCTGAATTGTAGAACTCAACTTTGCTTTTCATGTCAGTGCAGCCGAGCATCCTTGAGCTTACTTTTTCCATTGCCTTTGACCCTTCAAGAAGCGCTTTGATCTTTTCCTCCGGATCTGCAAATTCATGTTTTACCGAGATGTATTTCTTCTCCTGTTTTGGAACGGTCAGCTTGATTTCTCCCTTGCTTAATTTCGCAAGGCGCTTTGCCCGCTCAAGAAGAGTCTCTATCTTGGTATTTCCGGAGGCAAAGCCCCAGGATCCATCCTCAAGAACCCTGACGCTGATTCCATAGCTTGTACCTGAGGAATGCTTTATCTCCCCGTCCTTGATGTTTAGTGAGGATTCGGCACTTTTTTCAATTCGAAGCTCCGCATACTGAAAATTTGAAAGCAACTTCTCATAATCCACGAATTTCGCCTCTGCCTGAAGAATAAAACTATAGTTCTGCCTTGGCTTTTTGTGCATATTCCAAAACAATTTTCTTTTGCTCCCGCTCTTTTATCAAACCGCAGAAGATGTGATTATTTATTGGAACCATGACAAGAAGAAGTCCCCCAAAGGACAATTCCATCTCCTGCGGGGTGTCGCCTCCTCTTTGCATAATTGCTTCAGCTACGTTTGCAACTGATGCAAAAAGACCTGCGTCTGTCTCTTTCAGGGCAATTGTTGATGCCATAGGAACTCCGTCTGCCTGGACTACCGCTCCTCCAATTCCCTGCTCTTTCATCTCATTTAGGATTGTTTCAATGCTCATACTATATTCACCCCAGAAGGCCCTATCCTGATTGGCAAGCTCATATCTATCTTGGGCATAACAAGTGCAAACTTTCCGCCCTTATCAACAATTGTGTATATCTCGTCCATTCCATGCTCGATAAGGCTCAGAAGCTGGCGGTCATGCACCCCTTCATCTACCAGGTATAGTGTTGTTGCGCCTGCATTTCGAAGCCTTCCTTCAATGACACTCAGGAATTTCTTTATGGAATCCTTGGAATTGTAAAGCACAAATGTCGAGAGAGTGTCAAAGACCACCCTCATCCTCTTTCCGCTGCTCTTTCCTATTGCCTCGTTTATCGCAAGCGAGATGTCATTCAGTGCGCTGGGCCCTGAGACAATGGTCACGTTCTCAGCTCCTGGAGGAACCTCCCGTCCAAGAGTCGAGCTGTAGCAGTCGATAAAGTGGACATTCTGAAGGTCGATTCCCATTGTGGATGCCTTGCTCTTTATGTCCTCAGGAGCGGAATTGCCGCAGATGATAAATGAGGTCTCGTCTGCCTTTTTCGATGCTGCAAAATGGTATGCGAATGCAATCTTCTCCATTCCGGTCGGACCAAGCAATATGAAATTAGACGGGTTAGAGTATCCGCCCTCCAGTATTATGTCAAGATCAGCAATTCCTGTGGATAATCTGTTGTTCCTCAGGATGTGCATTTTTTCATTTACGCCAAGGCTCATGAGTCTACAATTAGCTTGGAAGTATTAAAAACCTTAATAGAAAAAGAGAAAAAAAATTTAAGAAAATTATGCTGTTCCTATCTGGAACGAACAAGGATCATCTCCACCGGCATCTCCAAGAAGCATACCAATCAAGGCAGGAGTGATGATGTATATAAGTGCACCTACGATGGCACCAGTCATCATTGCAGTTGCCCAAACGCTTGCCCTTGCTCTGGTTTCAGCACCAAGAACCTGGCCAATTGCGTAAGTTGCACCTGCGAGCAGAATCATGATCATGATTGCTCCACCAAGGAATGTCTGAGAAATTGTACAAAGTTCAGACAAAGCTGCTTCGATATTTGATGCTGCAAATGACACTGATAATACGTTCATTACCAGTACGACTGTTAAGACGTATTTTCCAATATTTCTGATTTTATTAATAACATTGAACATATCCATTTGGTTGTTCACCTATTTTGCATGTTTGAACTTTTTTGTATATGTTAATGTTTATAAAGGTTTATATAGGTGGTAAAGTACGATGAATTCTACCATTTCTCTTCCAAAAAAGGATTATGTGCTAATTCTATTTCTGGCAATAGTATATCTGCTGATAAGAGCGCCTTTTCTGGAATACCTTCCTCTTGTTCAGGACGAGGCTCCATACTCCGTTGTTATCTCCGAGATGGCAGATTCTCCTGGGCTTACTCCGACATTTTTCGGATATCCTGTGAGCTGGAAGCCTCCTCTCTTCCACATCACCTACTCTCTATTTTCCAACCTGCCACTATCCATAGAAATGGCCTTTCGCCTGCCATCACTGATCTTTGGGCTTTTATCGCTAGTCCCATTATTCTATCTTCTTCAAAATGCCGGCTCTAGCAGGAACATCGCCTTTTTCACAAGCCTGATCTTTTTGTTTTCCTTTGTGTCCCACTATCCGCAGACTGCACTGCTCGCAGATTCCCTTGCATTCCTTTTGATAGTCACATCTCTCTTTCTCTATACTGAGAAAAAGCATGGGAGCTGGAAATTCCTTGCTGCAGGAATCCTGGTCTTTGCTGCATTTTTCGTCAAATCAGTACTTGCCCTCATGGTTCCTCTTCTTGCAGTTGTCTACTTTCTAAATCAAAAAAATGTCCTGAAAAATCCGGTTTTCATAATTTCCCTGATTGCTGCTCCTCTTGCCCTTGTGCTGCATTTTATGCTCCTTGACTCTGTAGGCCTTGCAGAAGAGCTCTATTTCACTGAGATGAAATTCCACCTCTCTGGAAAAGGCGGATTCCTGGAAGGCATCTATCAGATCGTAGGATCAATATCAACTCTTTTGATCGGAGCAGGATTCTGGCTTGCGCTGTCATTTATAGGCTTTTGGAAGAGATGGCGCGAAAACAAATTCATGACAGCCTGGTATCTGCTCACAGGCCTTGCCATACTGGGCGGCCATTTCATGCCATGGTACTTCCTTCCTGTATTTCCTGCAATTGCATATTTCTCATCACTGACTCTGATCAAACATAACGGGCGGGAGCGGATCGATACCTTCTTTGCAATTTTTTTGGTGCTGACAATAATCGCAACAATAATCCCGCCACTCATGTGGTATGAACATCTGCATTCCTTCAAATCTGCAGAGAAAGAAGTTGGATTGATGATAAGCGGCAAGGAGAATGTCCTGATCATAGGCGGCTATCGCCCTGGAGTTGTTGCATACAAGGTCCTCACTGAAAAGCGCAGCGGAGGGGAATCTGATTTTGGCTGGATTCTGGACCCTTCTGATAAGCTTAGCGATGAGGTTATCATGGAATATATCGATGATTACCAACTGGATGAATATGATGTGATAGATGGCAGGTTCAGCAGCATGTTCCTGAATCACGATGTTGCCTACAGGAAGGACACCAATATCTCGAATTTCGACTACATAGTTCTTCTCAACCGCGGCATTCTTCTGGATGGAGAGCTTATTTATAACAACTCCGGGATATCTGTTTATCACAACTCCTAGTTTTCAAGGTGTACTCTGTGGACAAGCAATACGAAAAAAAACATCATGCTCTTGAGAA
>CAZYZZ010000029.1:0-11401 GCA_964651995.1 Microcaldota archaeon | reverse complement strand
CGCGCATGAAATACATGAAAAGAGTATCAAGGCCAAGCTCATGCATCATCACCCCTGCCCATAGCATGTGGGAGTGTATTCTCTCAAGCTCTGCTACAATGACTCTCTGAAGCGCAACACGATCAGGGATTTCAACACCTGCAAAGCCTTCGACTGTTCTGAGAAATGCCATAGTATGGCACTGTGAGCAGATACCACATGTTCTTTGGACTGCGTGAAGTGCAGTGTCAACCTGTTTTCCTTCAAGCTTTTCCTCGACCCCCCGATGGGCATAGCCAAGATCAAACACTGCATCCTTGACAGTAGTTCCCTCAACATAAAGCTTCAGAAATAAAGGCTCCTTTAATGAAGGGTGCTGGGGTCCGATTGGAAATAGGCATGTCTTGTGCATTATTTCTCCTCCAGGAATATTCTCTTGCCGCTATACGGGTTTCCAGGGAATTTTATCCCATACATCTCAGTTACTTCTCCTTCCAGGATTGCTGCATTTGGATGGATGCTTATTATGCTTTCAACTTCTTTTTCATTTCCGATTTCTATTTTTATCTCACGGAACTTTGGAGTTTTATTTGCAAAATGATAATATATGAAAACGCCTTCCTCCTCCTTTAGGTAGGAGATTGAAACAAGCCTCTCTGATTTTGTTTTTTTGAACTGTGGGATTATTTTTTTCATTTGAGCGCCTCCATTATCCCTTTGATTATGCTCTCTGGCCTTGGCGGACATCCTGGAACAAATACCGTTACCGGAATTATCTTGTCTACAGGTCCTGCATGCGCATGTGAATCCTTGTATATTCCTCCAGTAATCGCACATGCTCCTATTGCCACAACCCTCTTGGGCTCTGCCAATTGCTCATATATGTTGAGAAGCCTGCTCTTGTTCTGCTTGTTTACAATGCCAGTAACAACAAGAACATCAGCATGTTTGGCACTGGCTTTTATCTCGATTCCGAATCTGGAAACATCATACCTTGGATTGGTGCATGCCAGAACTTCAAGGGTGCATCCATTGCACCCGCCGGCATTGAAAAAACTAACCCATGGTGATTTTTTGATGCTCATTTTTTCCCCCAAATATCCTTTAGCAGCGCAGTTAGAAACTCAGAAAAATCCCTTGGAGCAAGTTCATTGACATCAAGGTCTTCTCCGCCTAGATAAAGCTTGTTTTTCTTCATATTACTGCCTCCAGTATCTCAAGGAGTATGTATGGAACCACTCCAAGGACAACGACAAGAGTTCCGAGAACTCCTGCGATTAATTTTACTATAAAAGGAACATGGATCGTCTTATCAGATTTGTGAACCAGAAGAGTATAGCAGATCCTAAAGTAAAACAAAAAGCACACAAGGCCGGCAAAGATTGCAGAGAGCGCAAGTGCTGGATGAACTTCGAATAAGAATGAATAGAGCAAAAATTCCCCTACAAAGATATTGAATCCGGCCATTCCTCCAAGGGAAAGGCAGCTTAGCGACAGAACAAAAACCAGGAACTTGTTTTTCTCATAAAGGCCTGCATAATCCACAAGATCATTCTTCCTGATGGCAGAATAGAATAGAGCAAAGACGATCATGAACAGGCCTCCTGCTATCGTAAAATTCAGTGCCTGAATAAATGCAAACCAGACTGATTTGCCGATCATGATTGCAGAGCCTGCATCAAGAACAAAATAAGCACTCTGGATGATTGTTGAAAAAACAACATATGCTATAATTGATCTCTGGAAAAGACCTGCCCAGCTAAATGCAATGATGGAAAGTATTCCGATCATGACAAGAGGAAAACCCAGTGATGGATCAACAGCCGGTTGTTCGAAGAGAAAGAAGAACATTCCTGCAGTTGCAAGAAGGAAAAGCATGATTGCAAGGAATAACTTCATAGAACAGGATACCGAATCAACAATTAAAAAGCTATTTTAGAATCTGGTTGAGAGCTTTTGCAATTGACAGTGCGCTTGTTTTGAGCTCAGGAGTCATGCTCTCAAAGCTTTTTGGCTGTATCCCAAGGAGGTAGATTTTAGACTCCGGAAGCATCCTGCATAGAAATGAGAGAGGAAGGGAGTGTGTTGATAAGGCATCATGGTCTGCATTCTCAGCTTCAGTAAACATGGTATCTCCTGGTTTTGCGCCAAAATCAACAGCATCAATAATCAGGATGACCTTCGGATTAATGCGCCTGATCTTGCTGGTAAAGTTCTCTGGAGCAAATTCACAGTCGATTTTGTGGGGGGTCTCCAGCTTTGACACAATATAATTGCCAACCCCGTCATCGCCCCGGTCCACATTTCCAACTCCGAGAATAAGATAGGATTTTGAATTTAGAACACCCTCTATGCGCAACATGAACTGTTTACTCAGCAGAAATTTAAAAATAAATGAATTGGCATTTCCATAGAGTTTAATAAATATAGTTGAAGATAGAGCTTCATGCATACGCCAGATGGATTTCTCACTAGTTGGATTTGTATTTTATTACTGATACTCTCTATTATTCCTATCTTACTTTCACTAAGGAATTTACAACGAAAAATCACAAAATCAAAGGTAATCGCAATAGCCACAATTTCAGCAATCATCTTTTTGGCACAGATGATTAATTTCCCAATAGCAAATGGAACAAGCGGACACCTTATCGGAGCATCCGTTGCGTTGTTTATCCTGGGGGTAGACGGAGCCGTAATAGCAATGACGTGCGTACTTCTTGTCCAAGCACTTGTTTTTGGAGATGGGGGAATGCTTGCACTTGGAGCAAATATTTTCAACATGGCGATTGTCGGGGTCTACAGCGCAGAAATTATCAGACAAAAGATAAAATCGATAAGCAGAAATGCACAGATAGTAGTTTCATCATTTGTCTCAGTAGTTTGTGCATCGGCCATCGCATCAATAGAACTGGCATTGAGCGGAACGGCATTGATTGGAATGGTTCTTCCGGCAATGGTCATCACACATTCAATCATTGGGATAGGAGAGGGATTACTGGCAGTCTTATTAATTGGAGTGTTCTTCAATAGAGTGAAAACTCCTTCATTAAGGATTTCAATTGGCATTTCAGGGATATCGTTTTTAGTTATTGCAGCTTTGCTTCCTTTTGCATCAGCATCCCCAGATGGCCTTGAGAGAGTTGCAATTAATCTTGGTTTTTTTGAACTTGAATCCCCTATTTATTCTGCCCCGATTCCGGATTATGCACTTCCGCTCTTCATAGCCCTCCCATACATTGCTTCGGTATCGGCAGCATTAATAGGAGCAATATTAACCTTTTTGCTTTCATATAGCTCAATCAAGTTGATATCTCCACACATAGAGTGATTTCATGGTATTGTGTATTATAGCATTCATAGTATTTGCAGTAATGTCAATCTTCTCAGCCAAATACAGGCCTCTTGCAAAAGAAGGATTCAGATGCGTATTTCGAACCATAATGCTCAAGCCCTGTGATACTGGAATGGATGAGAGGATCAAGGCAGAAGTTGTTTCAAAAGTCTTGAAGGTATCACCTGTCCTTGCCCGCTTTACCAATAAACACTTTACAATGATATCATGGGTTTTTGTTATCCTGACTTTAGGAAGCATGGTCTACAGCGCCTTTGGCCTCTATAATTTCTATTATTACGGCAATTGTGATGGGCCTGGATCAGTCAATGCCTGCATTATCAATGACCTGACAGGAGATTATGGAAGATTTAGCGAGCCGACTGATCTTGTTGCTCCGACCAACTTTGATGGAATTGTCGCCGGAAATCCTGATGCAAATATCACGATAGTGGAATTTGGATGCTTTACCTGCCCATATACCAAGAAGGCAGAATCAACAATGGATGAACTGCTGGAGAAATACGATGATTCTGTTTATTATGTGTTCAAGCCATTCCCACTTCCAAATCATCAGAACAGCTATGAGGCAGCAGTTGCAGTTCTTTGTGCAGAAAAACAGGGAAAGCATTTCGAGCTTCAGGATGAGATTTTCGAGCAACAGGAAGTTTGCACTTCAGATGGCACCATTGCAATAAAACAGCTTGCAGAGGATGCCGGACTTGATATGAATGCATTTAACCAGTGCTATGACAATAATGAAACTGTAGAACAATTGGAGGAATATATCCAGCAGGGAAAGGATTCTCACATATATGCAACTCCTACATTCTTTGTCAACGGAAATGCCATTGTAGGACCAAAACCAATTGAAGACTTTGAAAAGATAATCGATGGTGAGATGGGATGAAAGATATCAGAGCAGATTTTCCGATGTTGGAAAAGCATCCGGAGGTCATCTATTTTGACAATGCATGCACTGCTCTGAAGCCGCAGACTGTTATTGATGCGATTGTAGAATATTATACTGAATTTGGAGCCTGCGGAGGCAGAAGCTCCCATCAGCTTGCCAGAAAAACCAACAATAAACTGGATGAATCAAGGGAAAAAGTTGCAAAGTTCGTAAATGCTGATCCAGAAGGCCTTGTGTGGACAAGAAACGCGACCGAGTCATTGAATCTTGTTGCAGGCTCATTTGATTTTTCACAAAGAAGAAAAGTAGTCACCACTGTAATGGAACATCATTCAGTCCTGCTTCCGTTTATGAAGCTGCGGGACCAGGGCAAGATAGATCTTGAGATTCTCCCTTGTGATGAGAATGCAGAAGTCAGAATGGAAAAGTGGGAAAATGCAATTGACAAGGAATGTGCCCTTATAGTTACAAACAGTTGGAACAACACAACTGGCGGGGGAAACAATATTCCAGAGCTCTCAAAACTAGGCCATGACAGTGGAGCTCTTATATGCGTTGATGGTGCGCAGGGCGTTCCGCATCACAAAACTGATCTGAAAGGAGAAAATATTGATTTCCTCTGTTTTTCAGGACATAAAATGCTGGGGCCAACCGGAATCGGAGCACTTGCAATGAGAAAAGAGGACATTCCAAAGCTCAGGCCATTCATCGTAGGTGGCGGAACAGTAATGAAAACGAGCATCGAGCAGGCAGAATCTGCAACAGACCAGACAAGGTTTGAAGCAGGAATCCAGCACTATGCAGGGATTATCGGATTTGCTGCTGCCTGTGACTATCTTTCAGATTATGGAATGGACAATGTTGAGAGCCTTGAGAAGGAGTTTGCAGATGCACTTGTCTCAACCATAAAAGATGCAGGCGCAACTGTATATGGCAAGGCTGATAGGGCAGGTGCGGTCTGTTCATTTAATTTCAAAGGCGGCAAGCCCCATGATGTTGCACTTATGCTTGATAAGGAGAATATCGCACTTAGAAGCGGATTCTTCTGCGCGCAGCCAGGGCTTGAAGCAATCGGAGCATCTGGCGGTGCGGTCAGGGCAAGCGCATACATATACAACACACTTGATGAGGTTAAGAAATTCTCAGAAGCATTGGAAAAAGTTAGTGTACTCTATGGATAAAAGGCCAGTTACGCTTCTGCCCCTATTTTTAAGATGGTTGCAGCCCATCCATATTAGGTAAATTATGAAATTCTCAGATTTGAAACTTTCTGGAAGAACACTCAAATCCATTAAGGCACTTGGATATGAAACACCGACAGAAGTTCAGGAAAAGACAATAAACCAGATCATATCTGGAACGAATTTGATGGTCAGGAGCCAGACCGGAACAGGAAAGACAGCAGCCTTTGGTATTGGATTGATTGAAAGGATATCTTCAGGAGCAACGAAAAAAGCGCTCGTACTTGTTCCAACAAGAGAGCTTGCTGTCCAGGTATGTGCTGAGCTACGGGGACTTGGGCAGGTACCCCAGGTCAAGTCATATGCAGTATTTGGAGGGCAGAATATCATGCTCCAGATCAAGGACATAAGAAAGCAGCATGAGGTTCTCGTTGCGACTCCAGGAAGATTGGTTGATCTTTTCAAAAGAGGAAAAGTCAATCTTGCGGATTTTGATGCAGTAGTCCTTGATGAAGCAGACCATATGCTTGATCTTGGTTTTAAGAAAGAGGTCCTGTGGATATTGAGCAAATTGAAAAGCAATAGGTTAACACTCCTTTTTTCAGCAACAATTGATGGCAGCATTAGATCAATTGCAGACAAATACCTGCCAAATTCAAAACTGGTCGAGATAGGCGAGATGAAAGTTGTATCAACCATCAAAGAAGAGAAAATTGAAGTCCCATTTTCAGAGAAATTCGCCAAGCTTCGCGAAGTCCTAAAGAAAAACAATGGAAAAAAGATCATTGTATTTGTCAGGACAAAAAGAGGAGTCACCGCAATAAAGGAAAAGCTTGACAACAAGGGGCACCGCGGAGTTGGAATGATCCAGGGAGATATGCCTCAGGCAAGCAGACTCCGGATGCTTGAGAGATACAAAAGAGACAAACTATCTATACTGATTGCAACAAATGTAGCTTCAAGAGGACTTCATATTGACAATGTGGACCTCATAATAAACTATGACCGTGCAGAGGACAAGGAAACCCACCTTCACAGGGTTGGAAGGACAGGACGTATGGGTTCTGACGGAAGAGTAATCAATTTATATTGCCCTGATGAGCCTGCAAAAAAACAAAGAAGAAGTGATAGTAGAGGATCTCGTCACAGAGGATCTAAAGGAAGAACTAGAGGTAAATCATCCATTTCTAATGAAAAAAGAGCAAGAAGAAAAAGATCAAGAGCACGGAGAAAGTAGTTATTTCTCCAGTTCTTCTATCTTTCTGTTTACTTCTTCAAGCTCTGTTTTCAGCTCATTTGCATAGCTCTTCAAGTCCCCCAGCTCATCCTGGCTTTGGCCAGCATTTCTAAAGCCGCCTCTGCGGCCAAAACCCATTCCAAATCCTCTTCTACAATTCCATCTTGTTTGTGCCCATCTTGGGCCCGTTCCATCTCCACCCGGCATAAATTTTCACCTTTTTATCAGATAATCGCCACCATGTATCTTGATGGCTTTTCCGCATGCAAGTGCATCTGCTATTTTTTCATGTGCAGACTGAAGAAGCCTGTGAAGAGTTGGCTGCGAAATTCCCATGCTTTTGGCAACTTCGACCTGTTTCATTTTTTCCAGGTCATTGAGCCTTATTGCTTCGAACTCTTCGACAGTAAGTTCAACTTCTTCAAGGGTCTTCAGGGGCACTCCCCTTGGCTTGAAATAGGTCACACCCGGCTCAGCCATAACCCTCCTGCACTTTTTTGGACGCACCATATAATGAATATATATTCATAATGTTTTTAAAACTGTGTCTGTAAAAAAGATAAATAATTAAATTTCTTTAAGGGTGAAACTCGTTCATGAAAAAGATAGTTTTGGCATTAATGCTGCTCACATACATCTCATTTGCAATTGATATTGACTTTTATTATGGTGAGGGATGCCCTCACTGCAAGGCAACTGAACAGATTTTCAACGAACTGGATCCAGAATATGAATTAACAATAGCAGAACACGAAGTATACTACAATACTGAAGAGCGATCAGTGTTCATATCAGAATACGAAAGATTTGGACAGGACATAAATTCGGGCGGGGTTCCGACAACAATCATTGAAAACAGGACCATGATCATAGGTGGTTTGGAAAAGGCACAATGGGAAAGCCTGTTTGAAGCTTGTCAGATAGGAAACTGCCCCCAAGGAGTCTTTTCCCACAGCAATCTTGTAATAGACAATCAGAGCATAGAGACAAATGAAACAAATGACAAAATTGATCCAATCGAAGAGAAAAATGGCACTGTCCCGATGACTCTTTCTGTTCTTATTGGCGCTGCCATTGTAGACTCGATAAATCCATGTACAATCGCAGTCATGGTTCTTTTGATAGGTGCGGTTCTCTATTCCAAAGGCAAGAAGGAAGCTCTCGTCTCAGGCTTGATATTCTCAGCAGTGATATTCATTATGTACATGCTCTTTGGTTTTGGGATAATGAAGGCAATAACTGCATTTGGGCTCTCTACTCTCTTTTATGGCGTTGTTACTGTAGGTGCTCTTTTGCTTGCTATCATGGAATTCAATGCATATGTGAATTACAAACCTGGTTTCCTTGCTGTAGAGATGCCGATGTTCCTGCGTCCGCATGTCAAGAAAGCAACACAGAATGCAACCTCACCAGCAGGTGTTGCAATCGCAGCTGTACTGTGTTCGCTATTCCTGATCCCATGCTCATCAGGACCATATCTGGTTGTTCTTGGCATGATCTCCCAAGCAGCAACACTTCAGACAGTAGCTTATCTCCTACTATACAATTTATTCTTCGTTCTTCCCATGATTATCATAACAGTAGCAATATACCATGGAAAGACTACAGTAGAGCAGATTGGAGATGCAAAGGAGAAATACATTAAGCACATTCATCTGTTTTCCGGAGTGATATTGCTTATACTGTTCATCATAATGCTGAATCAGTTTATGCAGGTCATCTAATTTTATACGAAGAGCTGGCAGTGGGGAGAAGTAGAAAGAGTTTTAAATGATTGGAGGCTCAAAATCTCATGCGCAGTTTGAAATTAATGTTATTGCTTTGTGTTTTATCTGGTTTGTCATTTGCATTGACTTCTGTTTCTTCGTGTTCTGTGATTTCATCGCCGGACACATACATGCTCAATACAAACCTTGTTGGAGCATCTGTAGATGCATCTGAAATTTCTGATCTGAGTTGGGCCTGCATCAAAATAGCTTCTTCAGATGTTATCCTTGACTGCAATGGCTATAATATGACAGACAATGGAACTGTCGATTCTGCAGCCATTCTTGTCAATGGATCTAATTCAGTAAACTACACAAATGTCACAATACAGAACTGCGGAAGTATAGCATTATATGATAATGGAGTATACCTCCACACTACTGCATCAGACAACGTGAACAACGTCAACGTATATGGAGGCGGAGTGACAACAAATGCATTCTACGTCATGAATTCTTCATTCAATACACTCACTAACAATAACGCATATCAATCAACAACAGGATATAAGATTGTGGCAACCCCTTCAAGCGAATTTTCATACCACACTCTCTTGAATAACAGCGCATACAATGGATCATTCGGATTCCAGATAGCAAATGACCATTATAACAATGTAACAGGAAACCTGGCATCCAACAATACAAATGCTGGGTTCAGGCTCGCTAATTCATCGAATAACAATATCACAGACAACATTGCAGAATATTCAATGATTGGGTTTGAGATTACCAGCTCGCCAATTTCATTCTGCAATTCAACATTCAGAAACAACACAGCAAGATTCAACCCTAGCAATGGATTCGAAATCTATAGTGAGCACAACAATGTATTCATTGGAAACACTGCCCATGACAATGGCAACGGATTTTTCTTGGATCTGGGGGCAGACAATAATACATTCAATGGTGATAGGGCATACAATAACACATTTGGTTTTAGAACCAGCAGAGTATCAACAAACAACAGCCTTACTGATTGTGTTTTCTTCAATAACTCATTCTTTGACATATACTTGTATAATCGATTCGCACTATCGACTTTTTCCTTTAATATGACAAATACACTGCTGCTTGAGCCTTCAGGAACCATGAACAATTATACGAACATAAGTCTCCATGACACCCTAGCATTAAATACAGAATATGGCCTCAAATGGGCAGCAAGCCCTCCGGCCCCGCCACTTACTAGCTTTGGCCAAAAATTTGTAAACATTTCAACTGGATTCGGACCAACATACATGGACACTATTGATACGATCACATGGCACTGGGCAGATTCAGAGCCTGGAGCTGGAAATGAGAGCCTTTTCCAGATCTGGAAATACAATGCATCTGGATGGGACGCAACGGCCCTAAATGATACTCCAAATACTGCAGCAAATACATTGTCATTGCACAACCACAAACCTTCAAGCGTTTATGCAATACTCCAAAACGGAACTGTAAATCTCACAAGCAATTTCTCAATAACAAAAACAGACCAGACAACAAATCCAGTTTCTCCAGGAGGGATTGTTTCATTTGACATCATTATTACAAATACAGGAACTTCGACACTCTCAACTATTGCTGTTAGTGATTTCCTACCAGCAGGTTTGACATTCTCATCAGCCTCGCCAACCCAAGATTCTGTCAATGGACAGAATATAACTTGGAATAATGTCGGTCCACTTGCAGGATCTGCATCAACAGTTATTTCTGTTAATGCAACAGTTGATTCTGGTATTGTCGATTCTGGAACTCCGATAATAGACCTGACAAACACTGCGAATGCAAGCAGTGGCAATTTAACTGGCCAGGATAGTGATAATGTAACAATCTACTACTCAAATAACTCAATTGACAAGCAAGATATCACTCCGGCAATATCTTCTCTTGGCGGAATAGTTGAATATCTGCTCAATGTAACAAACACAGGAAATACGACCCTGAATCCTGTTTATGTTTTGGATGAAATTCCAACTGGACTAACTTATGTCCAGGCGACTCCTGTTCCATTATCAGTTGCAGGGCAGAATGTGACTTGGAATGCCGGCCCGCTTGCACCAGGTGCAAGTACACTGATCTACCTTAATGTTACTGGAGTTTCAATTGGAAATTATACCAACAATGCATCAGTTACAGGAGTCCCGCCAAATGGGGACAATGTCACTGATTCAGATGATGCAGTATCATCAGTAGTTCCAGCAAGCTTTGTTTTGAATAAATCTGTAAATCAGACAACTGTTGAGCAAGGGAATAATGTTACATATTCAGTGAATATTACAAACAACGGAACAACAAACATTACAGTCAGCATACTTGACATCCTGCCAGCTGGAGTGACTTTTGTAGCTGCCAGCACTACTCCGGATAATGTTACTGGACAGATTCTCAGATGGAATTCATTTACCACCATTGCGCCTGGAAGCTCATTTGAATTGACATATAATGTAACCGTGAACGCTGTTGGCAACCATACTAATGATGTTTCAGTTGTAGGCGCGCCGCCAAACGGAAACAATATTTCAGCAAATGATTCTGTGACTTTCAACTCAACTGCAGCTCCAGGCGGAGGATCTTCAGGAGATGGCACAAGCCCGGATCACTTCAATGTTGAAGCATATGCAGGAGGATGTAGTACTCCGACAGTCATCAATGTAACTGATAGTGGATCGGGAGTTGAAGATGCAAACGTTGTTGTATTTGAGAAAAATACGCTTGCAGATGTCTTCTCTGGAACAACAAACGGCTCAGGGCAGGTTGTGTTTGACCATTGCGGAGTCCCAATAAGGATCCATGTCAGCAAGTCTGGTTATTATCCAGAATCCATAGAGACTACAATTACATGCGCTCAGTGTGTTGGGCCAGACATTTGTTTGAGTGATGCTGATTGTCCGATGTATCCAATCAAATATGATTGTGTAAGAAGTGCATGTATCCTCCTAGACTGCGAATTTGAACCACAAACATAATTATTCGGACAGTCAGTATCAAATTCGCAGTCTA
>CAZYZZ010000028.1:0-12014 GCA_964651995.1 Microcaldota archaeon | reverse complement strand
CCAAATTCATCCAAAAGCTTCGCAAAAGAAAATTCGTCACAGGCGAGGCAACTCCATCATATGCAGCAGATTCCAGCATACACAAAAAAATCCGTGATATGAACCCGAATATCAAACTGATCCTCCTGCTTCGAAACCCTACTGACAAGGCATTCTCCAACTACAATCATCTTGTCCGAAAAGGCATGGCAGACAATATTGAAGATGCGATAAAAGCTGATTTGGCAGTCAAAGAAGGAACCAGAAGGCCCTCATTCAGGAATCTGGTATCCGGAGGAATTTACATCAATCATCTCAAGAAGCTCTACAAGGTTTTCCCAAAAGAACAGGTACTGGTCATCAAAAGCGAGGATCTCTTCGAAGATCCAAAGGCCGAAGTAAACAAGTGCTTCAGGTTCCTTGGACTGGATGAGTTTGACCTTCCAAAATATAGGAACTTCAACCCAGGAAACTATGGGAGCGCTGATCAAAAAACAAGGAAATTCCTCGATGATTTCTACAAGCCATACAATAAGGAGCTCTACGAATATCTTGGAAAAGACTTTGGGTGGGACAGCTAATATAAACCCTCCAATTCATTACTCTGCCTATGGAAATGAATTATCTCTGGCTTGTCAAGGCATTTCTTTCAGATCCAAAAAAAATTCCAAAGGCAGCCAGATTCTTACTACGGCTTTCTACTTCTCCAATCAGAACCCTTCCGAACTTCATCATAGTCGGTTTTCCAAAATGCGGCACAACTTCTCTTTACGAGTATTTGGTTCAGCATCCATCCATTCTCCCTGCATTTCAAAAAGAGATCTTTTTTTTCATCTGGCATGCCAAGAAGGGAATGCTGTGGTACAGGGCAAACTTCCCGACAGTCATAACCAAATTCATCCAAAAGCTTCGCAAAAGAAAATTCGTCACAGGCGAGGCAACTCCCTCCTACCTCCTGTATCCAAAGGTAGCGCGGCAAATCCACAATATGAATCCGAATACCAAGCTCATTGTTCTGATGCGAAACCCTACTGACAAGGCATTCTCAAACTTCAATCATCTTGTGCGCGAAGGCCTTGCAAAAAATATTGGCCAGGCGATAAAGGCTGATCTTGATCGGAAAATCAAGACAAAGACCCCATTCCATCACATACTCTCCAATGGCATCTATCTCAATTACCTCAAGGAGCTCTACAAGGTTTTCCCAAAAGAACAGGTGCTGATCCTCAAAAGCGAGGATCTCTTCGAAGATCCAAAGGCCGAAGTAAACAAGTGCTTCAGGTTCCTTGGACTGGATGAGTTTGACCTTCCAAAATATAGGAACTTCAATCCAGGAAACTATGGGAGCATGGATGCAAAAACAAGAAAATTCCTGGATGATTTCTACAAGCCGCACAACAGGAAGCTATATGATTATCTTGGAATGGATTTTGGATGGAATAAAAAATAAAAAAAATTATTGAGGCTCAGCATCTGGTGCCGGATCCTCATCCTCAAGGCCCTCAAGGTCAATTATCACCTCATTGTCTCCCATAACCTTTGGAAGAACCCCATCCCATTGAGTCACGTAGTAATACCTGACATATGGGTCTGAGATTGACTCTGTGACCTTTTCTATGGCCTCTGCTTCAGCAGTTGCGCGGATAACCCTCGCCTCTGCGTCTGCTTCTGCCTGTATGACCAGTGCAGTTGCACTTGCATTTGTGGAAGCAATAAGCTGCTGGACCTCAACCTTTTTCGTTTCAAGATCAATTCTCTCCTTCTCAAGCTTTTGCTCTGCAACTACCTTTGCCTCAATCGCTTCATCAAATTCCTTTGAGAAGTCAAGATCTGTGATCGATACTTCAACCACTGTTATGCCATATGGGGCTAATTTCGTCTCAAGATCTCTTGCAATCTTAGACTTTACTTCAACACGCTTGGTTATGAGCTCTGCAGCATTGAACTGTGCTGTGTTTGCCTTTACGACTTCCTGGACCAAAGGCGAGATGATCCTTGCCTCATGGTTCCCACGGAACTGTTCATACAATCCCTTGACTTCCTCAGTATTCCCAGTTATCCTGTAGTTTATCGCAAGCTTTGTATTTACGACCTGCAGGTCCTTTGACGCTGCGCTTGCTGTTGTCTCATATTTCTCAATCTGTGTTGAGAGGTATTTGACATCATTCATGATTGGAATCACTAGATGAAGGTTTGGCTCAAGTACGTCAGTAACCTTTCCAAATTCTGTCTTAACTCCGACTTCTCCTGCATTTATTATCCTGACAGATGCCAGGATGAGCAAAACTGCAATAAAAATGAGGAAGAATGTTCCGAAGAATCCAAAAAAAGCAGTTAGTTTTCTCATGCCTCTTCTTAGCACTGAACTATTTAAAATATGTTGAAAAAAGAAAAAAAGATTAAATTAGATTTTGAGCATTTTTCTCCATTTTCCTACCATGTCACTGGCATCCTTCTGGCCACCGAGACCAAATGCAATACCAATAGCCAAGGCAATACCATATACCATTGCCTGGAGTACCACGAGGAAAATGTTGCTGACCAGAGTCGTATCAAATCCTGCTGTTGCCATGGCCATTGTAACACCGATGTATATGACAACGAGTTTTGTTGCGCGTGCAACAAACTGGACCATTGCAGATTTGCTTCTCAGGTCTAAAATGCTCTCCTTAATGTATTCCCCAAGAATAACTGCTGCCAGAACAACCAGGACTGCTGCAATTAATACAGGTGCATATACGAGCACTGTGGCAAGGAATGCACTTACAGTTCCAAGTGTTACCAGTGAAGCTGCTGCCTGAAGGAATATCAAGATTATGTAGTACTTGATTATCTTCACAAGCACATCGCTTATCTTGACGCTTCCAAGGGCATCTTCAACCTTGTGGTCTTTGAGGAAACTTTCAAGTTTGATTGCTTTCAACAATCCTCCGAATACTCTGCTAATAATAACCGCTACAATCCATCCAATAATGAAAACAATAATTGCTGCGATTAAGCCTGGCAGAATTTCGGCAGTATTGGTAACTGTGTTTTCAAGAGCACCGGTAAATGTGTTGCTCAAAACAGCTGTTACATTTTGTACGTCTACCATGAATTTCACCTACATAAGCCTTTTGTTTCATTTTTTTAAAGCTTTGGGAAAGGAACCATCCAAAATACCAAGGTATTTAAATAAGAAAATCCATATTTTATTGTAAAAAATTATCGAAAAACTACATCCTGACCATATTATCGGATGAAAATATATTATAGAATAACAATATTGGTGAATTATGATGAAAAGTAAAGTCGATGCAGTTGACCTTATGATTTTGCGGGAACTTAGAAATGATTGTAAAAGGCCCATGCGCGAGCTTGCAACAAAGCTTCGCATGCACCCAAACACTCTTCTCCAAAGAATCAAGAGGCTGGAAAAGTCCAAAGTAATACGCAAATATCATGCTGATGTTGACTACAAGGCCCTTGGCTATGACATGCACGCAGTTGTTATGATCAAGATCAAGAAAAGCGGACTTGAGGACGAAAGCCTTCTCAAGGACGTCTCTGCACTTCCCGAAGTGGTAGCTCTCTATGCAGTTACCGGAGTAAGCGACTGTATTGCTATTGTCAAGGCTAAAAACAGGGATGATCTGGTCAGAATTCTAAAAGCAGTCCAGTCTCAGGTTTCTGTTCTCAGGACAACTAGTTATCTTATACTGGTTACATACAAAGAGGCCTTTGAGTTTAATCCGCTCTCAAATATACTGGTCAAAGGCTAATTTTTTTTACTCTCCTTTTACTTTTCGGTATCCGATTGCCCACATTCCGTTATCAAAGCCCTCTCTAATTCCTACTCTGTGCAGCCCCTCAAACATGAGGCATCTCTGGAAGAAACTGTTAAGGTGGCCTCGAAGTGCACTTTTTCCGATCGGATAACGTTTACTCTGCTCGAATTTGCTTTTCATTGGCGGGTGCCATTCATCTACAAACAGAAGAACTCCTCCCATCCTCAATGATGCTACTGCATGCCTTATCATCCTTTGTCTTATGTCATCTCGCATGTCATGAAGAATTCTTCGGATGATTATGGCATCGTGCTTTTCTTCTCTGTCGAATCTGAAATTCGGATCAGTAATAATCAATGGATCCATTGTACTGAATGGCTGGAAGTCTACATATCCTTCCTGTTTTTCTCTGGCAAATGTCTGGACAAAAACGCTGTCTGTTTCCCTGAATCTCTTTACTACTTCGGCAGCTGCCCTTTTCCTTGCTTTCTGTCTTCCAACAGTATTCAGGTAATATCTTCCTCTGTGGTGCAGCTTATCCGGATCCTTCTTGTATATGTACATGTACATATTGTGATCAGAATCAATTCTTGCCTTGAGCTCAGTAACAACCCTCGCTCCCCTGATTCCCTGCATCATACGCCTGAATATGTCCCTGTCTGGTATTGGCTCAAATGTCCTTCCAAACAGTTCATCAATAAGTTCCATGCCCTCTCTTCTGGTCAGTATTGCCGGCCACTCATCAAACAGTACGAAGTGTCCGCCTTCTTTGAGCATTTCAAATGTTCTCTGGAGCACCTCTGCCTTGATCTGGGTGTGCTTGTCTCCATAGACATTTCCTTCTCCTGCAAAATCAGTAATAAGATGGAGTGTCTGTGACAAAACTGCTGTATCAAATGTCTCGTCTTCGAATGAGAATCTTCTGATGTCCTCAGATGTATAGTCTACTGAGGCAGGTTGCCTGTTCTCTGGGAGTGCAGCCAGCTTTTCCCTTGCCTTTTCATGCATCTCAGGAGTAAGGTCATTTGCAACGAACTTCATTCTCCTGGCTGCTTTTGCACCTATTGATCTGCTGATAAGGTCAAGAACTGCTGCTGTTCCTACTGTCTCTTCAAGTATTCTTCCTTTGAATATGGGGTGATTTCTTCTCTGGATGGCAACTGCCTTCTGAATAAGATCTCCGATTGCATCTACATGGGCCTGCATATGAGGGTCATAATCATCTGCCCATATCTTGAACAGTGCCTTGGTGACATTTTCGCTCATTTCTCCTGGTATGTCCATCAGGGCTGCTTCAAGTTCCTGGTCCATCCCGAATCTTCTTGCTTTCTCCTTTTCGAATATTCCCTGGATCCTTCCAACTGCCTTGTCCAGATGACTGGTGTTGTTCACTGTCTCAACTAGGGGCTCTTCTCCATGCATTTTCTTTAGACGGGTTTCACTAGCCTTATCTCTGGGGACTTTCTTTTGCCTACGATCAACTCGTTCACTTGCGATATCAGCCACCCCCATAGTAATCACTCTGTTCTGTATACAACTAACTCCACCCGCGGAAAATTACCCATTGTTATCCCATATGTATTGTGCACGGTATCATTTATAAGCATTTGTTTTAGTTTATGGGTAAATGCATAAGAAAAAAGAAAAAAAACTTAAACTCTCGGATAGCGCAGCACATGCTGAAGAAGATCAACATGTGAGAGGAACATCCTTCTGCAGCAGTATCTATCAAAACCAAGTTCGTCAAGAACTACATCTGGATTCTTCTCCTTTATCTCTGCCTTGTACTCCTCGAATTTATGTCCTATCACAGAACCGCATGTAAAACATCTGACTGGGAATTCCATATTGCTTCACCTGTATGATTTCTGGAATCTTGCCCTTGCCTTCGGACCTCTGAATTTCTTTGTCTCGACACGTCGTGTATCCTCAACAAGAAGCGACCTGTCAATCGAAATGAGCTTTTCCCTTAGTTTGACATCATCGAAGTATGCAACAAGAGCCTTTGCTATTGCAGTTCGAGCTGCCTGTGCCTGGCCCATTGATCCACCGCCCCGGACTGAGACGGATATATCAACCTTTTCTATCTGGGGGCCGACATACCTCAATGGCTCGTTGATTATTTCCTGAACATATATGTTGTTTAGCGCAGAAATCTTCATCTTGTTGAATCTGACAACTCCTTTTCCTTCCTTGATCGTTGCCCTTGCAACACATTCTTTTCTTTTTCCTCTTATTACGAATGCCTTTGTTGCTTTCTTGGCCTTCTTTTTCTTTACTGTCTTCTTTGGAGCAGCCTTTTTCGCAGTTTCCTTCTTTGGCTTTTTCTCCTCAGGCTTCTTTACCTCTTTCTTTGAATCGGCCTTTGGAGCCTTAGCCTCAGTCTTTGGTGCTTCTGCTTTCTTTGGAGCAGCCTTTTCCTTTGGCTTTGTTTTTTTATCGTCTTTTTTAACCATGACATCAACCTGTGTATCCTATTCTTTTGCATAAATCTGCAATGGTTATGTGTTTTGCAAGTCCGTCAAAACTAACCTTTTCAAGCTTCAAATTTCCATCCATGTTTTTTGGATTTCCAGTGTATACCATGAGCCTTCCAAGAGCTTCCTTTCCTCGTGAGCTTTTTCTTGGAAGCATTCCACTGACCATCTTCTTGACAAGCATGTGTGGCACTTTCGGCCATTTTGGTGAAAGCTCCGGATTACCCTTGTGCTTCAATCCTCTCTTTGTACTGTATCTTTGAATTATCTGCTCCGGATTGCCCACAATCACAAATTGCTCTGCATTGATGATCTGGATCTCCTCGCCATTTATGAGCTTCTTTGCTATCTGGCTCGCAGCCCTTCCAAAAATAGTATCTTTTGCGTCTATTACCTGCATTAATATCAACTCACTTGAAAAGAATTATCCCCTTGCCATCCGGGTTGGATTTCTGAAGGCTGTTTATCGTGACTGCCTTTCCGCCAGCCTGGCCAATCAGCTTTTTTGCACTGTCTGAAAATGCAAATGCTGCTATCGTCATCTTCTTTGACAGATTTCCTGATCCAAGAACCTTTCCAGGTATGAGGATAGTTGAATCTGCCTGAGCCATTTGCTCGATCTTACTCAGGTTTACCTGAACTCTGGACCTTCGTGGTTTTGAGAGTTCTTTTGCAACCCTTCTCCAAATTGGTTTCTGCGATTTCATTAGATTCTCTACTAAAGAGACTAATTCCTGATTGTCTTTTTTCATATTATTCGCCACCTCGGCTCGCTCCTAAATGGAACTTCCTAGAAAATAGCTATGATATAGAAGATGAGGAACCTTTTTAAAGTATTATCTATCGTCTGTAGTTATCCCAAAGCAGCAATTAGCAGGCCCAGAAGGCCAATTAGGAATGCGATCAGGCTCATGTTTCTTGCATATCTGAAGTCTCCAGAAAGGCTCCTCCTACAAATATTCAGTATCATAACATCTGCAATTGCAACAAGTGAAGCTGGCAAAATATCTGCTACAAGTCCAATGGAAAACGGAACTATGGTAAGTACTATGAATGAGACATATAACCCGCAGGCAACCAGGACAGATTTTTTCTTCCCAATTAAAACAGGAAGTGTCCTGGATCCCCTTGCCTTGATATCTCCCTCCATGTCCTGGACTGATTTGATGATCTCCCGGGCAAGGCCTGCAACAAATCCAAGTCCTGCAAGTACCAGCGCAAGTTCAGACAGGCTGGTGCTGATTACGAAATTTCCAAAAATAAACGGGATTGCCATTGTAAATGCAATGTAGACATTTCCAACAAGCGGCATGTCCTTCAGTTTCCAGTTGTAGAGGACTGCAACAATGTTGAAGACTACTGCAATAATGAAGACCTCCAGGTTGATGAAGTATGCCATTACTGTTGAGAGGACGAGGGTTATGAAAGAGAGATTCAGTGCGAATTTTGGAGATAGCGTTCCTTTTACAAGAGGCCTGTCCTTTTTGTTGAGCTTATCTGTTTCTATGTCAAAGTAATCATTCAGTGCAAATGATCCCATCTCGCTGAAGACCGGAACAAGCAGTGAGAGGATTATGACAAGTGTTGGTGGCGGAAGCTCGCCCAGCAGAATGGTCTCTGCAATCAAAACAGCAAGCGCAAGCATAAATGCATGCTCAATACGCGTCAGCTTTGCAAGCTCTCCAATCATACAACTAGAATTTCAGTTCTGAATTTAAAATGCTATTTGCCATTCTCCTAGTTATGGTCTGGGTAAAAAACGTGTCCATGGAGAAGGTTTTTATCTGCGATATTTGCGGACTTGGTTTTTCCGATGCAAAGACTGCGATAGCCTGCGAAGCTTTCTGCAAAGAGAACAAAACGCGCTCTTCGAAGCTTGCTGAGCTTGCTATATATCATCCATGATTCCCTCTGCTGCAGAAACCATGTTCTGATCCTTCTCATAGTTTTTCCTTGTTGTTTCATTTATTCTTTCCATAAAACCCCCCGCTAAATCTTTTTTATGTGAAATATTGTGGAGCAGGGGTTGAGAAGTCCCCTGCCCTCTATCTGCTACCACTTTCCTGGGATTGTTGTTCTCCCAATCAGTTACCTCCCTATATCGGTGATCCATATCAAGCACCTGTTGGAATGACGATGACAGCCCTGTATTTTATGTCGCTTCTCTCAACACACGAATCGTCTTCGAATATGTTGTTGAATCCCTTTAGTTTGAAGCAGCCATTCTCAAAGCCAACTACCTGGTGCATTATGTAGTTCCCATCCTTCTCATATGCAACAATGTCTCCATTGTTGACTTTTTCCGTGGCGGAGAGCCTCTCAAGGAATGCCTTGTTTTCGCATCCCATCAGAGGCCTCATGGAGCCTGTACATTCAATTTGCGCAGGAACAAGAGTCCTATTAATGGTAATTACTGTGCTGTTTTCATAATATTCAACATCCACAACGCCCTCATCCAGCGAAGATGGATAGTATTCAACATTCCAGCTCGAAAGCATTGTCATCACAAGCACCACGATCTCCTTCATTTTTCCTCACCTCAAAACCCTCTCATATTACTGTTATTGCAGGTATTATATATAGTTTTTTCAAGAATTAGTGTGATTAACAATACTCTATTTATAAATAACAATAGTATTTGATACTTTATTGCTGTCGAAAATAGCAATTATGCTGCTGCCAAGTAAAATTTAAGTGCTTTTTAATACTTTTTACCTGTTTTAGTTAATCTGATCACATATTTGCTGAAAAGAAATCGTAGGCAATGGTCTTTTATGTTTTCAAATCATTATCCTAATATTATCCGATGTAATATGATACATCAAAAATCCATGTTTTTTGTATCATCATAATTTGAAATTGCTTATTATTTATAATCAACACATAATTTTCCATTTATTCTGTGATCAAAAACATCAGTTTTAAATCTTTTAAGATCGCAAATATATCATGGCAGGTCGAAAGAAATCAGTGCGGGTGGATGATGAGCTGGATATCACTGATATTTCTATCTTATCATATCTGAGGGATGATTCAAAGACTCCCATAAAGAAAATGGCAAAGGAACTCGGTATTCATCCAAATACCCTGATCCAGAGAATCAGGAAAATGGAAAAAACAGGGGTAATCAAGAAATACAACGCAGCAGTTGACTACTCAAAAACAGGCCTTGACCTTACTATCATGATCATGATGAAAGTAAAGCGCGGTCGTGCAGGGGATCTTGATCAGCTCAAGGAACTGATAAAGATCAAGGAAATAGAATCAATCCACGCAACTACCGGAACCTGGGATGTTGTTGCACTCTGCCGTGTAAAAAACAGAAAGCACCTTCTTGATGTCATACAAAGAATAGGGGACCATCCGATTGTTGTCAAGACAACAAGCTCAATAGTGCTCTTCACATACAAGAGGCCGGAAGACTACAATCCGTTCAAATAGGTTTTTCAAATACCTTTCCGAACATGCGGTGCTCATCGTCTATCTCATATACTTTTTTTCCATTTGGAACATCAACAAACCCGCAATCTCGAAGCGCATTGTAATAATCCTCAAGCGGAATAACCCTTATGTTTTTCTTGATTCCTTCAATTAGTGATGCCGGCATGTGGGGGCTTGGAGTCACGACAAGAGGGGATTCCTCTATTGCAATAAGTTTTCCGCCAGGAGCAAGAAGGTCATAGAATTTCTTCATGGTTCCGATCTTGTCATTTGCCCAGTATATTATATATGATGCAAGAAGAGTATCGGGCATTTCAAAGCCCATGCCACTGAGAACCTCCGGATGCACGTCCATCAAATCAGAGATAAGAAAGTCCATATTAAGAAGTCTCAGATCATCTGCGCGCGCTTTTTTTAATCCATCGAATTCTGACCTGCACTGCGCAAGCATAGGCTCGTTGCTGTCTATTGAAAGGAGCTTAGTAGGTCCCCTAAGTCTTGGCCTTGCAGTGTATTCTGCCATCATTACATTTCGAACAAAACCTCGAAGGGGATCTCCGGTGCCGCATCCGATATCAAGGATCTGGTTTCCCATATGCATTTTCAGTCTTACCAGAAGCGCGTCCATAGTAGCAAGGTGGCCTGTGTATCTCTGGTGTGTCATATAGCTTCTTGCAAATTCAGTCATTGTCTGGTCTACTACTTCTTCACGTCCCTCAACAACCTCAAATGTTTCTCCGCTTCCAACAACCTTGCAGATGATAGATGACCGCTCTTCAATCTTTGCAGGCTCTGCCATCATTCCTCCGAATGTGCCGTCAATCATATAGAGCCATTCATTTGTCTCCATTGAATCAAGGTCAGCCTCGCCGACAGCATCAGCAAAGAATCCCTGCTTGAAATTCCAGGGATATGACTTTGTTGTTTCATTGTATATTGAGATTATCCTGGCCTTGTTGCCGCTGGATCTGTTGCATGAAACCATGCTCTCTGCCTTTGGCTTGAACTCTTCCATTGTTTTTGAAGCTCCAGGGCCGAATATGATTACAATGGGCTCGGTTGTTTTTACTATCTCCCGAAGCAGATGCGGGAATTTTCTTATCTCTTCAAATTCAACACCATCATCAAGAAGTGCAGATGCAACAGACTCGAGTTTTGATCTCCACTGCTCGCAGCCATAGACAAGAACCCTTATTGAAGCTGTTTTTGTTTTGATCACGTCATCTCTTTTCCTTTGCTCTTCCTTGAAAGCGTGCTTGCTCTCTGCTTCCTTCAGCAATTTTTTTCCGTCTATTTCTGAAAACTCGTCAGAAGAATATACTCCTTTGTCCCCAGCAATCATGGTGTTTAGGAAAATCTGTTCGTTTTTCTCTCTATAGACTGCAACAACTACTGCATTTGGATATTTTCTTGAGATTATATCTGCAAGTGCATGCTGGTCAAAATCACTTTCACTAGAACCAGGACCAAGAACAATGGTAACTCTATCAGAACCGTTCATTCTACTATCAAGATTCTCATATGCAACCTCTTCATATGATGCTCCTTCCAGCTCCAATTCTAATTTCTTTAGCCTGGCTTCAATTCCAATAAATAGAATCCTATGTTTTTTTGCCGCAAGCTTGTCCGGCGGCATCGGATCTCTTTTTTTTGGTTTTTCTGCCCCTACTTTTTTAGATTTTCCCCTCTCCTTCTGCATGTTTTTTTATTGTAGTGAGTAATGAATTTAAATGGTACTGTTAATGAAAAATTGTGGATGGGAAGTTGTTTTTCTTCTGAAGTGCTGTGGATATCTATGCTTTTTCATTAAAAAATTGTGCATGTGCTGAGTTTCATTGCAAAAAGATTAATAGTTGTCTTGAATTATATTATCCTTGGTGGGGGAATACACATGGCAGATGTTTTGGACAAAACCGATCGGAAGATCCTGGCGCAGCTAATTGAGAATTCAAAGATCCAGTCAAAGGAACTGTCAAGAAAACTGAAAATCCATCCAAACACCCTTCTGCAAAGACTCAAGAGACTGGAAAAATCAGGAATCATACAAAGATATTCTGCAGTAATTGATCATTCTAAAGCGCAGAACAGCCTTCGCGCTATGATCTTTCTTGATGTAAAGATGGAAAAAGGATGGGAAGATGTCCTTCGGCCGCTATCTAAAATTCCTGAAGTAGTATCCTTTATTTTGATTACAGGAGAACATGATGTCCTTGTTACTGCAAGAGTTCGAAATGAGCTTCACCTTGCAAACCTTCTTCGAAAAATGCAGAAAAACCCTGTTGTGACAAAGACCAGTACCAACCTGATACTAGACTACTATAAGTATGATTTTGAGTACAATCCTTTTGCC
>CAZYZZ010000027.1:0-12085 GCA_964651995.1 Microcaldota archaeon | reverse complement strand
ATTGGAGAAGCAAGAACAAGAAATAATTTTTTTTATTCTTTTTTCTTATTTTATTATATAGATAAAGAGCAACATCAAACTAATTATCAGCGGCTGATGAATAAGGTATATCGCCAGTGAATTTCTTCCAAGATATGCAAGGCTACCGGCAACTCTGTTTTTTACTTTGAGCTCTGGCAGAACATTTCCAAGGAACATCCCTATCAGAACAACTCCGAACCATGGAATGAGCGGATAATGGTCAAGTGCAGTGTAAGTATGGGTTATCCATCCGAGCCAGAACAGGTATTCTGAGTCTGTGTAGTTGGTTGAAATTCCTGCAACTATCAGTATCACTCCAAGCGCAAGGCCTGTCCACTTAAACCTGAAAAAAAGCGGGGCGATCAATGTTGATAGTGCTATGCAGTGTATTATCCCGAATTTCACGAATTCGCTCGGGACAGCTGCCCATGTTGCTATTGTTATCAAAAGTGCAACAGCGCCCAGTTTCAAGGCCCTCTTCAGGTGCCTCACATATCCTTCTTTGTTCTTCTTCTGGCTCAGGACAAGCGATATCCCGACCAGGAGAAGGAACATTGTTCCAACAACCCTCTGTAACAATAATATACTCAAATCCTCAAAATTAATATGCATGATCTTGAGGAATTCAAGATCAAAAAGGAAATGAAAAATTATCATTAACACTATCGCAAATCCACGAAAAGCATCAATGTCAGCTCTCCTATCGTACATGCTCTGCCTTCTCCAAAATTTCTTTTGATTTGCGAACCGAGATTCCTGTTCTTCGCGCAAGCTTTTCATAACTCTCAGGCAGATCAAAGACAGTGACTATCTTTTTCTTGAGAAGCTGCCTGAGTGTCCGGTCACCCATCTTTATTACGCTGACGGGGTAGCACCTTGACCTGTCTATCCGGACTTCAAGGCTTTTCTTGAATGGGTATCTCCAGCCAAGAAGGTCCATCCCCTTGCAGTCTGCATATGTGATGACATCCTTGGAGAATTTTGCATTTGTGATGAGCCATGGCCTGTAGTATTTTCCGCATGTTCCCATTTTGTTTCCTTCTCTCAAGTCAAGAAACCTTGCATAGACATAAAGTGCTGTCTGTATCCTGCATTTGTAGCCTGGCTGGTTTCTGAATTTGCATTCGATCATGTATCTTCTGTTCTGCTTTTCTGCAACCACGTCTATCTCATGGCTCAGGCATCCCCCTTCAATTACCTGCCGCAATTCTGTATCATATCCTTCCATACTGAGAAGGGTCCCTATGAAATCCTCAAACTCGTATCCTGCAGGGCCGATGCGCTGAAGCGCTCTCTTGAGATTGTACTTATGGGAGACCTCAGGCCTCATCTGTTCGATCAGGTCATAGACCATGTGGTATATTGCCTTTGTGCTTATCCCATTGTAGAGGTGTGGTGAGAGCTGCCCAATTATCTCATCGCATTCCTTTGGGCTGAGGCCGCTTCTTCTGATTGCCTTCCTTACCTTAGTGCTTTCGAATCTCTCTTTTTCTCCATTTTCCTTGAGCACCCATGCAACAGACATCAGTATGTCTGGGAGAGCAAGCGTTTTATTATTTATTGATTTGCATATAATTATTTCTTGGTTGAAATGATCGATCTAATCAAATTAGAATCCGAAGCACAGACAAAAGTCAACAAATCAATTACTTCTATTGAAATTGCAATGGCAAGATGGGACAATACAAAAGAAAAACCGCCGCATCTGAGAGAGCGGATGGACTATCTGAAAATCTCACACAAGATGTTTTCAGAGTGGCAGAAGAAATCAGTTACAGGACAGAAGGATCTTCCCTCGGTAATCAAGAGGCTAAATGAATTTGGGGCCATCTGCAACTATCTGAAAAAAAACGAGGTTATATAAATGTCAGGAGGACCGATGCAACTTGAGCAAGGAGTTGAGGCTGCAGAAGAGACAGTGAGGCTTGCTACCGAACATCTCAGCCGCATCCCGCAGCCCCTGCAGCCTAATATCACAGGAGCAGTTCTGGCAGCGCTTGCTACTGTCCAGGCAACTGTTGCCTTTGGGTCAAGTGAAGTGCGCTCTGCACTTGATCAGTTTCCCCATGGAATTGCGCATGAGACTATGCAGGTCTTTCTTAGCGAGGATGAGGCGCGTGAGCATACTGAGCGGGAGCTGAGATATATAGAATCGCACCGCCTTCCGGATCGAAGGTCTGATGAAGAGCTTGAGGCAAGTGCCGCAAATTTTGAAACTTCTCTGAGGCAAGACCGCAGAGAACTTGCAAGGCTCGAGAGAATGCCGAATCCTGACCGTGGAGAGATAAGAAGACTGGATATAAGTATCCAGACAACCGAACTTGAACTTCGAAGAATACACTATGAGCTTGAGCGGCGATCCGGAGTAGATGTCCCTGAAGTCTTTGAAGAGGATGTCCAGGCCGCACGCCAGGCAGGAACTACTGCACTTGGCTGGATGACTGCAAGTTATCTTGGCGCAGACCTTTATGCCATAGTAAGTTCTGCTCCTCCGATACTCACAGTTGAATCAGAGAGGTTTTTTGATTCTCTGGATGCGCTTGAGGGCCACTATGGCTCTGGTGCCAGGTATTTCCCCGGAACAAACCATATTGCAGTGAGGTCTGTCCAGGATGACATTGTCAAGGATGCCCTTGAAGCGACTGTTGCACATGAAATGCTGCACTATATTGCATATCTCGGCGGTGGTCATAATATAAGGTGGACTTCTGATTCTGGCGATCTTGTAGAGCAGGGAGAGATAATGTGGCTTCATGAAGGGCTCACTGAACTGCACGCGCAGCAGCTGGCCCATTCCCATGACATACATCCAGACTCATCATCCTATGAGCATGAGGTTCGAACTGCATTCTACATGCAGAGAATAGTTGGAGAGCCTGTTCTTCGGCGTGCATATCTGACTGGCGACTTTAGTGAAGTTCGGACACTCTTAAATGCAAGACTTGGTGAAGGGACTTTTGAAACGCTTGCAAAGCAAAGAGAATATGTTCCAGATCCAAGACAGCCAGGCGCAACAGCATATGTGACCAGGGGCTCTGAGGCAGTGGCATTCCTGGTTGATCGGATGGATGCTGCTGGAGTTGACCGCTCTACATGGGATGAGGACCCTCTGATTGCTGATTCTGTCAGGGCCGAGAGATTGATTCAAGGTGGAGAAGATGGATCTGGTTAATACAAATGAATACAAAGGTGCCCAGGCAAAAATCGCTTTGCTGGCGCAAAGGCTCGATGCGGCAAAAAAAGCTGATGTGGCTGAAATAAGGGATGAAAAGGCAGAATTCTTTCAGAAAATGAGAGAGACAAACCCAAGGCTTTATTCTGCATTCCGGATCGATGATAATCAGCTGAGCAGAAAAATCCACAAAAAACTCACTGGGAAAGATGTAATAGTCGAATGATCTTTCCGCGGAAATGCGATGATTCTGCGGTAATTTTAAACTTTATCTGCATTATTCTGGCATGCCCAATTACTTTGATGGTTCTGCCGACGATTCTTCTATTATCAAGTTTGAGGAAGTTCTTCTTCCTGATCATATGCCAGATGAGCTTGGACACCGCGACAGGGAGCTCCAGGTCCTTGCAGATTCAATAAAGCCGCTGCTCTCAAAGAGAACTCCTGACAATCTTTTCATATATGGTCCTTCAGGATGCGGCAAAACAACCTGCGTGAAATATATCCTAAAACAGCTCACTGATCATTCCTCATCTGTTCTTCCAGTCTATGTAAACTGCTGGGAAAACCCGACGCAGATGGCAGTCTATAATAAGATTATCGAGGCAATGCGCCTTCCGCTTCCGCGCCGCGGTCTTGCTACTGATGAGATCTTCAATCGCATAACCGAATATGTGAAAAATTACAACAAGCCCATTCTCCTTATCCTTGATGAGATGGATGGCCTTCGCCATGACAAACTGCTCTATGTGGTCTCAAGAGCAAATGAGCAAAAGCTGAGCTTTGGCATAATCGGAATCACAAACAACAAGGAACTTCTATCCAAGCTCGATTCAAGAGTGCGAAGCTCACTTCGTTTTTCTGACCTTGAGTTCAAGGACTATACTGAGGAGCAGCTTCTCTCGATTCTTCGCATCCGCGCAGAGCATGCTCTTGTTCCTGGAAGCTATGATGAGCGGCTCCTTACCAAGGTTGCACGCTCTGTTGAATCAGGCTCTGCAAGGGTTGTGATCGAGCGCCTCTGGAAATCTGCAAAGCATGCAGAGAAAGCAGGAAGATCAAGGATAATGCTTCAGGATGTAGAGGATGTTGCATCAGCAGAGCCTTCATTCAAGGTTTCAGAATACAACCTGTCTTCAGAAGAACTCCTTATCCTTGAAATCCTCAAAGAAGGGGAGCTTCCTTCATCAAAGCTTTATGACAGGTTTATTGCAAAAATCCCGAAAACAAAGAGGCAGATAAGAAACTATCTGGAGCTTCTTGAGAAAAAGACACTGATTGAATCTGAGGATGTTGAGGCAGACGGCATGCTGAAGCCGAAGATATTCAGGCTGAGGTGACAATCATGAACGAGCTTGTCGTACTTGAGATGAACACCCGGGAAAAACTAAGCAGGTCCCTCTCCAAAATCGAGATTGCCCTGGCTGACTGGGACCAATCAGAAGAAAAGCCAAAGAAGTTTATGAAAAAAATTGCATATCTGAAAAAATCACATGCTCTCTTTTCCAACTGGATGAAAAAATCCCTCAAAGGAAAAAAAGATTCAACATCAAGCAGACTTAGGCTTCAGGAATTTACTGAAATCTGCAGGGAGCTCAATCCAAGGGTGGAATGATGGCCGGAAGAAGCCTGAGAGCGCCGGAAAATCTTGCTGATACTGTTGAAGATGCACATCAAAGTGTCAGAAGAGTAGTCGATACTCCGGCACCTGTGATCGTTCCAAGAGTGCTTGATGCTGCAAGATCTGTTTCGGCTGCACTTGAATCCGTAGAAGAAATTATTTCCTACAGTTTTGATGAGGTTGAGCCAGCACTAAGCACATCTCTTTCTCCTGTTTATTCCCGCGAGGCACCCCAGCTGATCTTGGCATCAGCAGAAGATGCCATAGCCCATAGCAGGGGAGTGGCAGATGAACATGCTGCTATTATATCAGAAAGAGGACCGGCTCCAACTCCAAGATCAAGAGAGCTTGCAGTGCGTCCTGTTGATCCGGAAGTTGCAGAAGCAAATGCCCAATTATCAAGAGAAATATCAGGCTCGTGGCTCACACCCTCCTATCTGGGCACATCAATTGGAGAGAGGTTTGCAAGGACTCCTCCTGTTTTGACCACAGAGCCGCAGGAATTTTTCAATCTTATTGACGAGGCTCTCTCATATTCTGATTCACGTGGATTCTATTTTCTTAACACAAGCCATGTTGTGATAAGGGAGGATGAGTCCAGTGAGGCGGACCGAAGAGTTGTGATCACTCACGAACAACTTCATTATGCTGCATGGCTTGGAGGCGGGCGCACAATAAGGTGGAGAAGGGACGAGGGCAGGGAAACTGTTCTTGGCTATGTAAGCTGGCTTCATGAAGGGCTCACTGAACTGCATGCGCAGCAGCTTACCCGGGCGCATGGATATGCCCCCAGCCGCGTGGCATACGGGCTTGAAACTGCTGCCAGCTATTATCTCCAGAGGCTTGTTGGCCAGAGAAGACTTCGGCAGGCTTATCTGTCTGGTGATTTTAGCGAGGTTAGAAGGATTGTCAATGCAAGGCTTGGGGGAGGAACCTTTGACAGGCTTGCCAGAATGGATGGAGGATATGAAGCATTAATTTATTTGAGAAGCCGCCTTGAAGCTGCCGGGATTGATTACAATGCATGGCAGGATCCGCTGTCTGATGTCCAGCTGATATCTGTTGAATCAGGAGGGCCTACAGGAAATTAGGTGATGCTATGGAAATCCACAAGACCGAAGAATATCAATCTGCCATGAGGAAAATAAAATCCTGGAAGGAAAAAATTGGAAAGTCAGAGCGAGGTGCGCTGCTCCGGATCCTTGATGAAAAGAAGGCATTCTTTGCAAACATGAGAAAAACAAATCCTCCGCTATACCAAATATTCCAGATAAACGACAAGGAAATCAGCGAACTTGTGGCAGAGCAGCTCTCATCATCCAAACTTACCATCGACTGAACACATAAAAAAGTATACTGTTAATCTAGAAGTGTTTATCTATGCTGACCAGAGCAATCAGAAACCTCGGGAACTTTCTGTTCCTAAACATCCTGAATCGATGGGTTGCAGGAGCCAAGGCCGAGGATGCTATCAGGTACTGCCAGAATCTGAAAACACCATGCGTAATCCACTATCTTGGAGAAGCACATACGGAAATCTCGCATGTGAGGGATACTGCTCAGGAGTACAAGAGACTTATTGATCTTATTTCAAAAAACAGGCTCAAGGCACATATCAGCATCAAGCCAACACAGTTTGGCTTCAATGTCCTTCAAAAGAAAGATTCGGAAAAATTCTGCTCGCATCAGATGCTTGAAGTGATAAAGTATGCATCATCAAAGAAAATCCCGACCTGGCTTGATATGGAGTATTCAGAAGTCACTGATTTTACCATAAGGTTTTACCGCCGCTTTGCATCCAAATACAAGATTGGAATGACGCTTCAGGCAAACCTCAAGAGAACCGAGAAGGATCTGCTTGACCTGATTAAGTTCTCAAAAAAGACAAATGTCCGTGTCCGCCTGGTGAAAGGAGCATATCGTGAGAATGATGAGCTCGTCCTTCCAGATCCTCATGAAATCCATGTGAAATACCTCGGCCTGATATCAATTGCATTTGAGCAGACTGGCAGGGATTTTGGAATTGTCATTGCATCTCATCATACCCAAGCACTTGAGCTTGCGCAAAAACTCCAGAAGACATACAAGAAAAAGTTCTTTGAGCTTGAAATTCTCAAGGGAGTGATCCCAAACTACTCCAAAGAACTCAGGAAGAGCGGGGTTCCTCTGATTGAATATGTACCATATGGAGAGCACGTGTTTGCATATTCCATAAGGCGAGCAGATAAAAAGCCAAAGTATGCTAATTCTATATTCCTTGCGCCTTTCTTTGACGCATACAGGAAACTTTACAAGTGATGTGTTTTATGAAAAATTACAAGCCTCTTGACAGACAATACGATTATGTCAGCTCACAGAGCAGGCTGATGTTCTCGCAGGAATGCGGGCTTCTGGAGGATATGATTGCCTTTTCCTTTGCAAGGTATTTCCATCTTAAGAAAGACGGGCTCAGTGATCTTGAGCAGGAGCTCGCTGCCCTGTTTTACAGGAACTGCATCTACCTCTCTGCAACCTACCGCCTTGTCACCAGCGGACTTCTGGATCCTGCCGGAAACAACCTTCGAACTGTGTTTGAGACCATCATCTGGCAGTATGCATATCTCTGCGAGAATGAAATTTTTGAAAATCAGCGGGAGATAAGCCAGATGGAGGAGCAGAAGCTTGCAGGGGAGTGGTCTGGAACAAAAGAGAGAAAGCTCCAGAACCTGCGAAGGAAATACAGCTTCCAGAAAATGATGAAGAACATGTATTCAAAAGAAACATACGAGAATTTCTTCTTCAACCAGTATTGGGTACTGTCCCAGAAATCCCATGCAAGCGTATTTGGCGTTAACAATAACACTCCGTCAATGGAAGGAAAGACAACTCTGGAAAAGAACCCAAAGGAGCTTCAAAAGAATCTCTCTGCCGCGCTGTATTTCTGTGCAGAGAGCCTCATCTGCTTTCTCAACTGCTTTTCCAAAAGGCTTAGCCAGGATGAAATCGATCTGTCATTGAAAAAAATCAACCAGGTAAACCAGATCATCTCACCTACTGCCGGACTTGCGCCTGACAAAAAGAACCTTGAATTCACAGTCAAGTTTCGTGAGATTAATTAACCTATGCAGCCAAAAGGCTATTTATGGGCAAGCGAATTCTCATTGCAATAAATGCAGCAGTTTCCATATTCCTTGTTGCCCTGATCCTGCATTTTGTTGGCTTTGAGAATGTCCTCTCAGAGCTTGGAAGGATCAACCTTTGGTTTCTTTTGCTGAGCATTGCATCCCTCTTTGCCATGGATCTTGTGATGACATACAGGATACAGATTCTGCTTCGGGAAGCCGGGGAGAAGATCAAATTCCTCAATGTACTAAAATCCCATTTTGTCGGGATTCTTCTTGCTGATTTTTCCCCCTCAAGAACAGGGTATTTTGCAACTGCAGCTGCACTGAAATACAACTACAATGTTCCATCAGAAAAGGCTCTTTTGTCTATTTTCGGTCCGCAGATCTTTGATTTTGTCTTTAAGGTTATAACCGGCAGCATTGCAATCCTGTACATACTGTTTGTATTCATAGGTCCTGGGGACGGCCTCATACTGATCCTTGGAGCAGCTGTCATTTCTCTGCTCATTGCAGTGATGGTGCTGATATTATTTTCCAGGAGATTTCTCCTTCTCTTTTCATTTGCTGAAAAGCTTCCTATCATATCAAAGCTGTACAAGGTGGTCCTGCGTATGCAGGATGGCTCTCATGTAATAGTGAAAAAGACGCCGCATATCATTGCACTGATCCTGGTAAGCTGGAACTTCCGTGCCCTCTCATGGTATTTTGCTGCAAAAACAGTGGGCATCACTCTTGATACTGAATTTCCTGAATTTATTGTATATTACTTCCTCCAGCCCCTGATCACAATGCTGGAATTCATCCCCTCGCCGACAATTGCAGGGCTTGGACTTAGCGAAGGCGGGGCAACCCTTGTTTTCTCTTTGTTTGGTGTAGTTCCTGCCAAAGCAGCTCTCTTTGCACTGATTGCAAGATTCAAGAGCACGCTCCTGCATATGGTTGCTGTTCCGGAAGCGCTCAAGGTTCCAAAGGGAATGTCTGATGACCTTCGGCTATAGCCTGATAACAAAACTAGTCCGATAGAGCCTTTTCCCTTCTTCAAGGCCGACAAGCTTTCTTGTGATGGTTGCCTTTACCTTCATCTCACTGAGGAGCATGATCACTGCCTTGGAGCTTCCGACATAAAGGTCAAGCCCGCCATGCTTTTCCTCCTCTTTTGTGATAAATGTCTTTTTGCTGAGTTTCTTGATGAGCATGTCAGCATACTTCTCAACTTTCTTTTCAGGTCCCCTCAGCTGGATTATTCCCTGGAAGTATCCCCCGCTGATTCTTGAGCAGTACTTGCACAGTGTCGGGACTATCTCAAATAGGATGCTTCTTCTTATCGTGGCTTTCTTTCCGTCCTTGACTACCGTGAATTCTGCTATTTTGTTCTCAAGGTCGAAATTCCCATGATGGAAATCCCCCCTGCATTTTCCAATTACGAAATTGCTTATTTTCCTTTCACTGTATTTTGTCCACTCGCCGCTGATCTTGAGCTTCTCGCATGATTTGCACTGCTCTATCGTAAGCTTTGTCGGACATTTAAGCTTTAACGGATAGCAGTCAGTGCAGAATGCTTCTATGAACTCCTTTTCATCGCCCTTCTTGCCGCATTTTGGGCAAATCAGATCAGACATGACTTTAAAAGTGTTGATAATGTATTAAAAGCGATGACAAACATCAACAAGGCAGTAAGTCTGACTTCTTATCTCATAACACTTCCAAAATCAAGATATATTGTTGCTGCAATAATAGCCATTGGCCTGGTTTTCGGAATCCTGCTTAACCTGGACAAGCCAATTGACCAGGCTGCTGCAAACGGACTTCTTGTTCTTGCTCTTCCAGCTCTTCTCTCATCACTGGTGGTGAAGATTCTCATTAGAAAGATGCCATACCGGAGGATAGCTGCAACTGCCCTTGGAGGAGAGCTTGTCTATTCAATTGCATATGGAATCAGCTTCCTGCTCATTGGAGTGAATCCTCTCTGGGCCCAGCTCGTGGTGCTTGTCGGATCTGCACTTGTTTTTGTTTTATGGTATGTTATTGCAAGGTTTGTATTCATCCTCAAATACAGATCAATACTCTTTGCAATGATCCAGCTTTTGTTCTACCTCTTCTTCCTTGGAAGCAACCAGGCACTTTATTTTGAGGGAGAGGCTTTCATCGACCTTGCAGCAAAGTTCTACATATCATCATTTGTTCTTCTTGCCGCAATCGTCCTGTTTTTCTTTATCATAAATGCTCCGATGAAAAAGAACTTCGGGATAAGGAGCACTGATGCCATGTCATATTTCTTTGGCCAGTGGCTATATAGCAAAAAAGATATGGAAAAAGCCTTTATGCAGGTCGGAGAGCCGGTAAAGACCCTGGTCTGCCTCATGGCTTTCAAGAGAAAGAAGGACAGTGTTTTCTTTGTCACTCCATATGTGCACTTTGGTCCGTTTGGAAACCTTGGCGGAAGCGAGTTTTCCCATCTCATAACAAAGGCAATGGATGAAAAATACAAGTCAAGCACATTTGTCTTCCATGGAACAGTAACCCATGACCTGAATCCTGTCTCGACTTCTGAAATGGACAAGATCCTTGAAGTGGTTGACAGTTCCCTCAAGTCAGCAGTCTACAAGGATGCAAAGGTCTCGATCTCAACAGGCACAATGGATGAATGCCAGGCGCAGGCACTGCGGGTTAACAATTCATCAATGATAAGCCTCTCGCGGGCTCCAAAGCTCACAGAAGATATCAACTTTGGCCTTGGCCTTTCCCTGATGTTCCAAGCGCAGAAGCATGTCGAAGATGCAATGATCGTAGACCAGCACAATTCCGAGACCGGAGCTATTACGAGCTTTGAGCCAGGAAGCCTGGTTGGCTATGGATACCTCAATGCGCTCAAGAATTCACTTGCTGCAAAAGACCCAAAGAAACCGCTCAAGATAGGAGTTGCAACAAGGGATGTTGATTCCGAGGTCATTGGAGGCGCCGGAATTCGCGTTGCAGTATTCTCATCTTCACCTGAATATGTCATTGTCCTCATTGATTCAAACGGAGTTACTCCAAAGTTCAAGGATCAGATTGAAAAGGAAGTGAAAAAGATCGGAAAATCCCTTGGAAGGGAATTTACTGTTGGAGTCTTTACTACTGATACGCACCAGACCAATATGGTCAAGGGAGTTCTCAATCCTCTTGATTCAGAAAGATCACTTATTTCTGCTATCAATAGCGCATGCAAAGAAGCAATAGAAGACATGCAAAGCGCAAAATTCTTCTCCAGCACAAAGTGGCTTGACATCAATGTTATTGGCGCAAAGCAGTCTATCGAGCTTATCTCCACAGTCAATTCTATAGTTGCTGTTGCAAAGATTACGCTGCCGCTTATTCTGCTTGGCGCGATATTCCTTCTGATTGCAATTGCAACCAAGCTCTGATTCCAATAGCTTTATATTTTTCTCCTATTATTACCACTACGTTTCGAACTAATCAGATTCACTCATAGGTGTTCATATGACTCAACAGATCAGGAGACTTTATGACGAGGTAAACCGACTTCGCAAAAAGGATGGCATGGAGCCAATAAGCCTGCTTCGCCTTGCCCATAGCCTATCAAGATTCCACGAGGATCGGAATCCAAGGGTTGCAAAGGCACTTGATAACCTTGGGATGTCAGTCCTTCCAATCAAGAAGTAGGCTCAGCACAGAATGCTTCAAGAGCTTCAATAACCGCATCTCTTGCATGGTCGTTTTTTTGCTGATCTCTACCAGCAAATGCCAGATCGACCAATCCTCTTCTCAGTAAAACCGAATAAAGACCGCTATCAGCATTCTCCAAGTCAATTCTTCTATTTATCTCCCTTTCCTCTATTACTTTTCTTGCAATCTCAATAACTTCCCTATCACTCAGCACAGCCCAGGATCTTTTTCCACGTTTAAACTCTATTTTTGTAAACAAATCTCTTTTTCTCAAAATAGCATATAATCCAGGATCTTCATGATGCAAATCCCGTCTCGTACATATGTCCTTCTCTTTCATTAACTTCCTTGCAAACCCAACAATTTCCTCATCACTCATCTCTTTCCATAATCTTGCCTTTCTTTGTTTTTTTCCAAATCCAACTTGGCCAAACAATCCTCTTTCTCCCAAAGCAAGGTATAATCCCCGGTCATTTTTTTTCAAATCATTTCTTCTATTTA
>CAZYZZ010000026.1:0-12103 GCA_964651995.1 Microcaldota archaeon | reverse complement strand
ATCTGCATTGATTGCTATTGTCCTAACTTGCTCTGGCTTGAAATGCGCTGCAAGCGCTCTGGTCATACCGACAGTGAAGCATCCATCTCCGCACCCAAAGTCAAGCGCTCTTATCACTTTTTTTCCATGAAGACCCTCAGCTATCGGGCTTTTTAGGAATAGTCTGGTTGTACCGTACCCCTTCTCTATTTTTTGCCGAATTAGATTCATTGTTATAAATAGTGTAAGCAACGGTTTTTATTCATGTGTTTTGGGAAATACATGTAATAATTTTACTTTAAGTTAGCCTTTTTTAAGATTCGCAGGGCTAGACTTACTATGAAGATAATCCGGTCTCAGTACGCGCCGCATAATTTTCTTGTGGTCTTCATCTTCATGGCAGTTGCAATCTTTGTTTTATACAAGGCCCTGATTCTCGATGATCCAATACGCGGAATTGCCGGACTTGCCCTTCTTCTGCTTGCTTATTACTTCAGCGGATTTCCAACAGAAACCATTCTCAATGATAAGGGAATTGAGATCATACAAAGCATAATCAACAAAAAAGTGAAAATGACCTATGGATCTATCCGCCTTGTTTCAAGCTATAAGCAGAAGAGGTTGTTTGGAACTTCAACACTGGTCAAAATCAGGGGAAGGGGGATCAAGAAGACGCTTATTTTTTCAAAACGCGAGGAGAAGCAGGCAGCAAGGCTTCTCAGGGCACTTGAGGAAAAGATCGGCAAAGACAAGGTTAGAAGGTCCTGAGATAGTTTTACCAAGCTTTATAATTACTCCTCATGTAATCAAAAGTAACAGCAAAGCTCATAGTTTTGCTTATATAACAAATTGATAGGTGTAAAATAAATGGTAGAAGGAACAGTAAAATTCTTCAATGAAATGAAGCATTTCGGTTTTATTGCCGGTGATGATGGAAAAGAATATTTTGTACACGTAAGTGGTCTTAAAGAAGGAACAACAATCCGCGAGGGCGACAAGGTAAGTTTCGAAGTTGTCCAGGGCGACAAGGGACCAAAGGCAGAACAAGTTGAAAAAATCTGATTTTTATTTTCCATTTTTTTCTAATTTTTATTTCTAACTAAATTTTCCGCTATCTAACGTAGGAATTTGAGTAAGGTTTAAAATGACTTGGCTCAAATTGATGTAAAATTAAAAGAGGCTAAAACATGGTTTTTGAAAATACACAAAAGCAATTGGAAAAAGCTAAGAAGCACGTGGAGCTGGTACAGGAGACTGAAGAGACGCTCAAATATCCAGCAGAGGCATTTACATTTTCAATTCCGGTTCGGATGGATGATGGATCCCTGAAGGTCTTTGAAGGCCATAGAGTAAGGTACAACGACGCCAGAGGCCCGACAAAAGGAGGAATAAGATACCACCCTGGAGTAACTCTTGACGAAGTCAAGGCACTTGCTTTCTGGATGAGCATCAAATGCGCAGTCATAAACATTCCATACGGCGGCGGAAAAGGAGGAATCACTGTTGATCCACACAAGCTCTCAAAGGTTGAGCTTGAGAGGTTATCAAGAGGCTGGATGAGAAGGGCATATCGAATAGTTGGTCCTGACAGGGACATTCCAGCACCAGATGTTTATACAACAGGCCAGATCATGGGCTGGATGATGGATGAGTATTCAACCATTGTAGGAAAGTACTCACCAGGAGTAATTACAGGAAAGCCACTTTCTCTTGGAGGATCTCTTGGAAGGTCATATGCAACTGCCCTTGGCGGATACTATTGCGTCAAAGAGGCAGTCAAGAAGATGGAAGTCGGAAAGACAGTAGTAGTCCAGGGCTTTGGTAATGCAGGCTCCCACATGGCAAGGCTGCTTTCTGAAGACGGATTCAAGGTTATCGCAGTATCAGACTCCAAGGGAGGAGCTGTTCTTGAAGAAGGATTTGACTACAACAAACTGATGGAAGTCAAGAGCAAGGAGAAAAGAGTAGATGCATATCCAGGCTGCAGGAAAATCTCCAATGAGGAGATTCTTGAGCTTGACTGTGACATACTTGTCCTCGCTGCCCTTGAGAATGTAGTTACTGACAAGAATGCAGACAAGGTCAAAGGAAAGATGGTAGTTGAGCTTGCAAACGGCCCGGTTACTCCAGAAGCAGATGATATCCTCTACAAGAATGGCAAATTCATGATTCCGGATATCCTGGCAAACTCAGGCGGAGTGTGCGTATCATACTTTGAATGGGTGCAGAACAAGCAGGGGTACTACTGGAAGGAAGATGAAGTCAATGCAAAGCTTCTTGAGAAGATGGTCAAGGAATTCAATTCAACCTTTGACATCCACAAGGAAAAGAGCATTGATATGAGAACAGCAGCATATGTTCTTGCTCTTGGAAGGATAGACGAATCTACAAAAGACAGAGCTATCTATTAATTTTTTTTCCTTCAGACACTTTCATCGGTTCTGCGAGGAGTGATTCTTGCAGGTCCAAACAACAATTCCATAAGCCTTGATGATTTCTCCTCATTGAGAACAGGTCTTGTGGTACCATCTCTTTCAATAAGGTAGAGCCGATTTTGTTCTGTTATTACCAGCATATCTGTCTTATTCTCTATTGCCATTCTCTGATATGTATCGAGCATGGACTGCTCGTTTGGTTTTTCTCTTCTTTCTTGACGTTGAGCCATATCATCCACCAGATACGAATTGGAACTTATGTTATAAAATCTTTTCTTGTGTGCTAGAAAACATAGTTTCTAAAATGAATCTAGACTCAAGCTATGTTACCCATTTTCGTGATCAGTATGGTTCAACAAAGAATACTACCAGCCTCATTTCGAGGTATTTTTTCAAGAAGCAAGCCAAAGGTTCTAGTCGAGCCGGTTCGAAGCAGGCACAGGGAGATAGCAGAACTTCGGGGCAAAATTGAATGGGGCAACATCTCTTCTGTATGCATACATCTGCTTCAAAATCCGGATCAGATCAAATATGTGTTTGGAGCTTTGATTGACAGTTCGCAAGACCTTTCCAAACATGCAGAGATGGTCATTACAAGGCTTGCACAGAGCAAAGATCCAGTAATAAGAACACACATTGAGGCAGGACTATCAAATTTTCTGGATTCTCCATGGATCAGGGATAATGCTACCAATCTCTCTGCCATTGAACTTAGGATTCGCATGAACAGGCTCTATTCCCACGTTTCTTCAAAACTATAATTTTTTTATCCTTATCAGGCCGCGTTTTTCAGCTTCCGCAAGAGACTCTGGAAGATCAGCGCTATAATCATGCAGTGCAGAAAACTTTCCCTCATTGATTTTTGAGACTATGAAATTAAGCAGCCGGTCCCAGCATCCTTCTTCTATTTTGAAGGTATGATATCTTGGCCGGCCTCCTGCTTCCATTGTAAAGCCATTGGATAATGTGCTTATTATGATGTTCTGGGCTTTTGAAACTCTTTTTGTCCTCTGGATCATGTCCTTGGACTGATCCCTGTTTACCTGCACCAGTCCGCGGCCTTCTGCCTCATGGAGCACAGCCTCAATAGTCACATCCTCATTGCACGCGTCTGACAGTGTTCCTTCTTCGAGCTTTTCTGCAACAAAGAGAATCAGCTGGAATGATGCTTCTGGCTTTATCTCTATCTTGTAAAACCCCTCGCAAGCGCCTCCTTTATGGTAGAATCCGTGTTTCAGAACGCTTTCAATTATTTTAGTAGAGATTCCAAAAAGACGTATTTTGCCCTCTTCCTTCAGTACTTTTGCTTTTTGAAATGCCCTTGCCATATTGCCTGCAAGAGCAACTTCTGATCTAGGATTGGGCCTGCCAATTGCTTTGCGCATGTTGTTATTTCTGTGAAGATGGTATTAAATACTTTTTCTGAAAAATGCCTTTATGGAATTTGTTTGTCCAAAATGCAAGGTTCGCCTTGGGGGCAGGGACAAGTTGGTCTGCTCCAAGTGCGCAAGCGTCTATCCTCTCAAGGGAACAATACCTGATTTTATAAAATCCACTTCACTGATGACAAAAATCCACAGCTTCCTCTTTGACTTTCTTCCACTTATTTATGAGAGTGATCTCTATGAATACAACTTCCGGTTCTGGTCTGGTATGAACGTTCCAAATAGGGCAGTTCTTCGAAGAACAATAAGAAAAGAAATCCCTACAAATGCTAGGAATATAATTGACATAGCAGGAGGTTCAGCAACATTGAGCCGCCACCTTGCTTCTGATGATACTGATGTTTATTGCATTGATTATTCCCTTGGAATGCTCAAATCAGGAAAGAAGCATTCAAAATCACCGAATATGCATTTTATCCGCTCTATGGCAGAAGAGCTTCCTTTTGGAGAAAAAGGCTTTGATGGGGCAGTTATCGGCTATAGCTTCTACTTATTCAAGAAGCCTGAGATTGTCCTTCGCGAAGTAAACAGGGTGCTCAAACCAGGCGCACCGCTTGTCATAGCAACCTTTTTCAAAGGCGATGGGGGCTATCTGAAGCATAAACTCGGGATCTGGCATGCAAGGACAAAAGGACTCTATGTCTATACCCTGGCGCAGACAAAAGCAATGATCTCCAAAGCAGGCTTTGATGAAATCGAAGCTGACACTTATGGTTCGTTTGTGCTTCTTACTGCAAAAAAGAAAAAGTAATTTATACCAAAGCAGTGATATCTGGCTATGGCAGGAGATATTGAGTGGAAATTCGTACTTCTTGAAGGATACTGCATGTTTGGTGCATACAGCAGCAAAAAGAAAGTTAAAGTAAATGTTTTTCCAGACGGAGATCTGAGCAAAAAACCAGTGCTCAAGATGGAAGACAATGACATGTACCTTCCAAAGAGCAAGCTCAAGAGGCCAAAGAATTGCCCTCACGAGCCATCGGCCATCTGTCTTAGCCAGGGCTGCATGTTCTTTGGATATTCAAGCGGAAAATTCAGCGACATGACCCATGATATGTTCAAGCATTACAGGAAGCAGGAAAAGGAATGACCAATGGAAAAAACAATTGAGATTAAAGCTGGCCAGTGTGCTGAACTTCCAGGAGGGCTTCAAATAGAATGCAAGGACATAATAGCAGAAGAGATCGCTCCAGGCCCACCTGGAGATTATCCTGCCGGAAGCGGGATTACTGCTTATTTTAAGGTTTCACACAATGCAGAGATGAGGGAATTTGATCTTTGCAAACTGTCTGAGGGCTATGGCAGCAGGCTGAAATTCACTTGGAATGAAATTGAAATCACTCTGCTGGATATTGGTGGAAACAGTGCCAAGCTTAGCATAAAATATGGATAATATTCAAAATCAGTATTAATTTACTAATTCTTCCAGTTTTTGCATAAAATTCAGAGCCAATTTATTTATACCAGTTATGTCGTAATATCTTGTATAAAATGATTTAATAAATTGGGGATGAAATATGACCAAACAAAAAAACCAAGGAAATGTGGTTCATCTGGATTTTAGAAAAAAAGTGATAGTAACTACCCCACTTGTTGAAAAACTTTCTTATAAAAAGGTGGATGAGTTGCTTCAGAGAATGCGCGTAGATGATAATGGTAGTTCTGCTTATAATGAGCTGATTTCTATGAGAGAAGCTGCAGTGCCAAGGTTGATAGAACTAATGATTACAGGAAGTTTTGAAACTCCTGACGAGGCTGCTGTGGTTTTAGGGGGCATTGGAAGATCGGCAGTACCAAAATTAATTGAAGCTCTCAATAGTGCTAATCCAAACGCAAGAGAAGGGCTTATCGGAGTGATGGCATACATAACTTCACAGTTTACATCTGATGACTGGAGAAAAGCATGCAGGGGAATCGAAGATAAGGTTTTGCTTGCTGCAAATGTAGTTTCAGAAGAAGGCCATTTTGAATTTGCTTCTCGGATCAAAAGTGGAATCTCAGGATAGCTTTGATCTATCCTGTTTTTTGAAGCACTGCAGTTCCAGGATCAATTGAAAATTTATGCCTGCCAACTCCCCCCAGCCTCTCAAAGCCCATTTTTTCAAGTTCCGGGAGCAGATGAGAGTTTACTCCAAATGCAATTCCACCTGTAGGAACTACCCTGCAGATATGGCTTAACAGTAATGACCTGTATTCATTTTCAATTCTCTTGCTTTTGGGATTCATCAAAACAATATCATCAATAGCTCCAAGGAATATGCTTGCACTACTATCCGGTATTTTTGCCACAAATCGAAGCATATCATCATTTTCAAGGATTATTCTCGGATCATTAAAGTGCATATCCACATATGGGCAATAGAGATCAACTGCCATATATAAACTAACGTCGCAGCAGAGTGCAAAATCAACCATGGGCTTCGGGTCTCCTGCACCTAGATCCAGCAAAATTGAATTGCCAAGAACCTCTGGAAAGAATTTCGGAAGATCTCTTATACCTAAAAAAGTATGCCCATAAACAAATTTTTCTGCCAGTGCAGAAAATGCCCGCCCCACCATCCAGGATTCAGCCATTTCCTTGGCAAGTTCATTTATCACTATTCCTTCTGATTCTGGCACTTTTCTGAATCTGACTTTTGAGCTGCCATTGACTCTTTGCTTGTGCATGCTATTACCATTCCTTTTTGAATAGACCATCCACTAGAGGAGTAAATCCAAAATCAGGCAACATGTCCAGTGCAGGCGAATTGAGGCCAAATGCCACTCCATCTTTGGGAACAACCCTCATAAGCTCCTGGGCGATGTCGCTCATATATATCTCAGTTGCAAGCCGAACATTTGATGCCAGAATTGAATGATCTATTGAATTTATACAAACATTTGCAGATTGGTCTTGCTGGAACAGCAGGAACATCAACATGTCCTCATCGATTGCCCTCAGACTAATGTTTGGAAATTTAGCTTGGATCATGCTTTTCATAACACCCTCTGCAGTTGTATAGTCAACATAGAGGTCCACTGCAACATATTCACTTGCTCCCAGGCTTGCTGCAAGATGGGCCATTGAAAGAATAGAATTTATGCTTCCTGCTCCAAGATCAACAAGTCTTTTTCCTCTCAGAGCTTCTCTAAGAGCTGGATGGGGATTCTTCAGACTGAAAAACATACTGGTTTCGTAGACCACCTCTGGAGCAAGTTCGCATGAAGATGGCTTGAAAGAGCCCCAATAATCGCTCAGTTGTTTTGCTGTCTCTGCAACGGCCCTCACCTTATCATCAGGAACTTTTCTCCTTTGCATGACTGGCTTTGGACCTTTATCTGTTACCATAAGGTGTAATTTGTGTCATTATAAATATAAATATTCCGGTGAATTTTTCTCGTCGTAAATCCCTTTTTTTGTTGAAAAAATAGAATTTTTCTTGTGTGTTTTCACATATCAATAAAGCTTCCAGTACTGATATCCAAACATCCCGCTTCCATAGCCCTGATGGATTGGAACTCGCACTGCACCGCCATAACCAAGACTCTTTGCATAGATCTTCATATCACTTTGAAACTCACTCTGCTCCATCCTGTTTTTGCTTCCAAAAGGAGCTGGCCACTCAGCGATAATGATCAGGGAGCCTCCTGGCCGGATAGCTAGTATTGCCATCTCCATCATCTGCTGCCTTTGCCTTGTTGTCATGCTATGGATTACACGATCAAGAATAATGCAATTGAACCTGGATTCAACATTGGGGATTGCGCCATCTCTGGAAATATGGGTTTTACGCGGATCCATCCGAAGAAGTTTTACCCATGGCTTTCCGCCATCGGGGGGGTTGAAGCTTTCTATGAACATGCGGTCAACTGTCCTGAAAGCAGATGCGACATCGGAACTGGCATCATTCCGGTATATTGCTGAGCCTGGGTCAGTGGGGAACCTGCTCTTGGTTTTGTGGCGCTTTGGCTCTTTCCTGTAGACCATCACATGCATCACATGCTCTGAATCTATTGGTACATTGAGGTTAAGGCAAAAGCGCGATCTGTGCATCCTATTCATGATTACATAGCGAAGATCATCATAATCCACCTGTCTTAGGCTGTCATTGAAAAGGTAGGCAAACCCTGCTCCAAGAGGCCCGCCCCTATCTGAGAGTAGCGCATCCCATTCATCAATAATGATCAAAGTACCATCATCCTGAAGATGCTGCCATGCTCTTGCTATAGTGTTGAGTTTGGCCTCAAGATGCCTGTTTGGATCGATTTTACGGTAATTGCTCTGCCGCTCCTGTCTGACCACTTCCTCATCAGTTATAAGGTGCAGTGTCTGGGAAAGGATCGCTGTTCCAAATTTCTGTTCAAAAGAAAGTTCAGTTATGTCCTGGCCTGTAAATTCTACATGACCTGGAAATGCTGCAAGCTTCTTCCTTGCTATTGCCTTCATATCATCTGAAAGGTCGTTTGCAGTTATCCTGAGCCTTGCAACTCTGTCAGGAGGCAGAATATCGCCTAAAATCTTAATCACGGTTCCTGTTCCGCAACTGAGATCAAGTATCTCGTCCTTGATAAATGGATTGTGTGTTTTTGAAAAGACATCCTCAAGGCCAGGAACCTGTGCCAAAAGAATTCTGATTGCCCTCTCATGGAGTTTCATATGATCATCATAGTGAGGCGCAAAAATGGAATAGCGGATATCATTTATCTCAACTGCGCTCATTCTGTCAAGCATCTCCCTTATGTTCCCCTCATGCAGATCTTTGGACCTGTCATATTCAGCAACTTCGTTCTCTATGTCAGCACGCAGCTTGATTGATTCTGCTGCCCTCCCTTCACTATCTGGCATTACTCTTTTGAAAAAGTCCGAGGGCACTTTTCTCCTGTCCCGTGGCTGCCTGCTCTCCCCGGCTTTTTTTGCAGTGCCATAAACAATTGAGTATCCTGTTTTTGATTTAGACATGAGAATCAAAAATCACAAAACAGCCTACATTTATAAGTCAGCAGCATGTAAAAATTCCAATACTGTTAAATGATGTTTAGGCCAGCTATCAGTTAATGAAGTACAAGCTTGCAACCAGCAGGATAAAGCCAATTGAACTTGTTCTCCTTGCACTGATAATAATAGCCCTCAATTATCTATTTTTGGACTATTTCACAGGACTTTTTCTTCTTGCTGATATAGGGCTTGTAATTTTGTTTTTTTATCGTGTTTATGATTATTTGTTTGTCCAGTATCCTGTGTGGATTGAAACTGGAGACAAGTCCATTTTAGTTACTTATGACCGCGGCCTCAAGAGAAGCCTGAGCTACTCATATGTTAGGGATGTCAACGCATATTATGATGAGAATACTGATAATTACAGGTTGTACATCTATCTGAAAAAGAAGAGGCCTTTGAAGGATCCTAGGCAGAGAGTTTCAGGAAAATTCATGATGGAGGAGGCAGATGCCAAGAAGATAATCCAGGACATAAGAAAGAGAGCAGACCTAATTTAAATAGTGTCAATTAATATAATTATGATGAGGTTTAGAAAAGAGCAAAAAATTCCAAAGAAACCGCTTCGAAAAATTCTTGCAGCAGCAGTTCTTGTCTCAAATATCTTTGGATGTGCAGCTTCTCCTGGAAGAACCGAGACCATATGCTCAAGCCGGGGAATGATCATGTATGACCATAGGCTGCATGAGGATCCACATATGCTTACTCCTGAAGACCGAGAATTCTTGCTCAGGAACAATCATGTCCATATGAGATGCGTTACTGTTCCTGCAAGATAAAATCAATTCATTTTTATTTTCTGGGCAAGTAATAGAATTATGACTGAAATATCTGTCTGTCCCAACTGCGGAAAGCTTATCCAGGGACCAGAGTATCTCACTTCTTTTAAGAAAATACCTCAGAATGTCGGACTTGACTTTGATCCTGTTGCAGGAAGGTTTCTCTGTGATGGCTGCAATTATTCAGGCCTTCCGGTTCAGATTGAGGATACTGAGCATGAAAATATTGATTTTCCAAACAAGAAAATCGGCTTGCCTCTGGCAAGAGCAAATCCAGAATTTTATCAGCTTATTGTAATCTCAGGGCTGGTTATGATAATTGGGCTTTTTGTTCCCTTTATTGGCGCTCTGATAACCCTCATCGGACTTTTACTGCTTGCCTACACATTCTTCAGGGTGCCAAAATACAAGAAAGATTGATTATCGCATATATGCCAACTAATGCAAAACAGACGCGCTTTGGCAAATGCAGATGATGTGCATTCTAAACGGCTGAGAGGCCTTGTGCCAAGGAGTATCGTATAATAAAAATATTGCTGCTGATCTACTTTTCAGGGATGTTTATGAAACTTGGAAAAACTGTTGGAAATACGGACAGAATGATAAGATATGTTGTTGCAGCTGTTCTTGCTGTTGCTGGCTTTTTACTTACCTTTCCAATGAACATCGTTGCATATCTTGTTGCACTGATCCTTCTTGTGACCGGATATACGAAGACCTGCGCATTGTATTCTATACTTGGTATCAATACGCTTGAAAAGGGTAAAAAAACAAAATGAGGATCTGGGACATAGAACCATCAAAGTTATGCAGAGAGCATTTGCTTGGAGAACACAGAGAGCTTCATGCAATATGGTCCATACTCACAAAAGACAAAATAGGCTACTCGCAGCACCCTGAGACAAAGAGGTGGAAAGGAAAGCTGGCAGCACTCTATAAGCGCCATCAGGAACTTGCTCTCGAGATGCAAAAAAGAGGATACAATCATAACAGTGATTTGGACAAGTCTCTTGCTAGGGGCGGAACTGTTCAGAAAGATTATGTAAACTCCTACAAAGAACAGATTGAAATTCTGAGGAAGAAAAAGTGCAGTTGTGATGTTTGAGTAATTCTGCCAGTGGGATTTGCAATTCTCTATCAGTGAAACTAGTGCCTGAAGAAGAGATATGCGCTAAAGAGAACTATAACTATGAACACCCCTGCCAATGCGATCTCCAGCGAAATCATCTGCTCTTCAGTTTTTTCCACTGTTTCCTGACTCTCAGGAGTAACAGGATCCGTGACTGTCTCGTTTTGAGTCTCATTTGATGTTTCGTTCATAACCGGCGGTGGAAGTATGACAGTCTCATTCTCAGTTGATTCTTCCTCCACGCAGCTCTCGTTTTGGACAAGATAACCCTCAGGGCAGCCACACACAGATGCTTTTTCTGTCAATTCTCCATCAGCATTGCAATAGTATGATGATGAACAGTCTCCAACTGGCGTTCCGTCAATACATGACTCATAGATGCAGCTCAAGGTGATTGGGTCATAGTAAGCGTTGTCAGGGCAGCCACAGATTTTTGCGCTCCTGATTAATTCAGCCTTGTCATTGCAGTAATATGGCTGGTTTAAGGAGCAACCCCCCTTTAAAGTTCCGTCCAAGCAGGTGTTCTGGGATACTTCTGAGCAATATGCGCTGGTTGCATTGAAAAGGCACTTTGCCTTGCCGCACTCATCCACAAGCACGTGAACCCATACATTATCTTCGCAAGTTTTTCTCATAACAGAATTCGTCTCACTCTCGCAGTATGAAATCTCTCCCTCTGAGCAGCCATCGGCATAGCTTATCCAGCTTGGAGTTCCGCAGAGGTCTGGCTCGTACTTGAGAACCAGATTGTCATTCGAGTCATCAATGCACCTATAGGGCCTTGTGTATGAACATTTCCTTTTTCTTGTACCATCAAGGCAGTATTCAAAACTCACATCTTCAATCAAATCGCAGGAAAGCTTGGACCAATAGCCAGAAGTGGTAAATGAAATATTATAGCCCTCAGTGATGATAGTTGGACTTTCGCCACCTTCTTTCATATTGAAAACCTCGACAACTTCATAGTCTCCGGATTCTTCCCTGGTAACCACGAAATTCGCATTGAATTCTGTTGGCCTCTCGTCCAAACAGCTTGCCGAACAAAGGTCTGATGAGTCGAATCCGACCAGGTAAATCCTTGTGTGGTTGAAGACTTCTATGTGCTCGTATAGTGAGATGCTCTCGGTTTTGACTGGAACAAATACACCTGGAGAAAGATGCTCCTTTACAGAGACATCCACATAAACGTCAATCACATCTGCCTCGCAGTTTGTTGCGAAGGCTGCGCCAGCCATTACTAACAATATGAAAAGAATTCCCGCTTTCATGAATGTGTGTTGTCTGCTAATGATTTTATAGGTTTGCGAGAATTAAAAAGAAGGCTTCGAGGTAATGTATTATATTATAATATTGAGAAATAT